>NZ_JBHWOO010000213.1:0-6495 GCF_043424415.1 Luteococcus sp.
GGCCTTCGGGCCAGACAAGTGCCGGGGTGTGGCGCAGCTTGGTAGCGCGCGTCGTTCGGGACGACGAGGTCGCAGGTTCAAATCCTGTCACCCCGACCAGCACACAGTGCGTGGGTTTCTTCGGAAACCCACGCATTTGTCTTTTCCGGGCCATCGCGGCGCAGGGTTCGCGGGAGCGCAGGGTTTGCGGGATCCTCGAGCCCATCCACAAACCACATTGCGGACGGACCTCAGTGCGGACGGCGCAACGAGAGCCCCTCAGGACGTGGTTTCTGGACGGGCCCCGGCCCAGCCACAGTGGCCCAAGTTCCACACCCGCAGGGATGGCACGTTCAAGTTCACGATCCACGACTTAAAACTTAACAACTGAACGGGAGCTGTGGAAGGCCCCTCCTGCGTTGACCCGGTCAGACGACCACCATAGACTTGTCAACAGATGACGAACCCCCGAGCGTCATCGACACAACGGAACAGCAACCCCCCGAGTGCTGTTCCCGCATCGCAAGCCCCGAACCCCCGAGCGGGACTTGCATCAAGGAAGGCCCCGGAAACGCAATCCGGGGCCTTTCTGTTTGTACTGGGCGGTTCGAACCGCCCAGTACAAGAACGCTCCGCACACGAAGACGGCCCCTGGCACCAGCACGGGGCTGGCACCAGGGCCGTGATGCCACCTCGGCCCGCTCTGTCTCAGCGGGCCAGGTGCAGCCGATGCAGGATCGGGTTGAAGACCTCGTCCACCTCGCGGATGTGCAGCAGCTTCGAGACCGCCAGGTAGACCAGCCCGAAGGCCAGGCCAGCCAGCGCGCAGGTGGCCAGCGAGAGGGTCCAGGAGCGGCCGAAACCACTCATGCCGTGCACCACCAGCCAGGCGGTGCCGCCACCCAGCACGGAGGCGATCACCAGCCGCGTCCACAGCCGCAGCACGCCGGTCAGGCGCAGGCCGCCCATCTGGCGTCGCGCCACCGCGATGAAGACCAGCGACTGGGCCCAGTTGCCCACCACCAGGCCCACGGCCACCAGTGGCAGCACCCAGTGCGCCGGGGCGAACCACAGCGCACCCAGCGCGAAGGACACCTGGATGGCGGTCAGGAAACTCTGGTAGGCGAGGTTCTCGCGACCCGCCTCGCGCGCGAAGCAGTAGCGCTGCTGCAGCACCGAGAAGCCGTAGCCCAAGATCCCGAAGCTCATGATCTGCAGGGCCAGCACGACGGGCTGGGCACTGCGCTCGGGCAGCCGCAGCAGGACGTGCACGATGGGCTCGGCCAGCACCAGGATGCCGACACTGGCCGGGATGATGAGCACCGCCGGCATCGACAGCGCCCGGGTGAGCAGGCGACGCATCTGCTTCAGGTCGTCGGCCTGCCAGGCGCGCGTCATCTGCGGGAAGAGCGCGGTGATGATGCTCACCGTCACCAGGCCGTGCGGCAGGGTGAAGACGAGCATCGCGAAGTTGTAGGAGGTCAGGCCACCCACGGGAGGGCCGCTCTTGCTGGCGTGCTCCACGACGGCGGTGAGCACCTTCTGCACCACGATCCCGCCAGCCAGGGCGACCAACAGCGCGGTGAGGGTCCAGCCGACCATCCTGGAGGCCGAGCCGAGCCCGGAGCCGCGCAGGCCGAAGCGGGGACGGTAGCGGAAGCCGCTGGCCACCAGCGGTGGGATGAGCACCAGGGCCTGGACGGCGATGCCCAGGGTGGTGGAGCCTGCCAGCGTCCACACCATCGCCGGGCTCCACCGCCTGGGATCGGTCTGCTCACCCCACTGCACGAGGAAGGCGACCAGGCCGGCGATCTGCACCAGGTTGGCCAGCGCTGGCGCCCACATGAAGGCGGCGAAGCGGTCACGGGCATTGAGCACATTGCCCAGCACCGAGTAGAGGCCGTAGAAGAGCACCTGGGGCAGGCAGATGTAGCCGAACAGGATACTCAGGTGCGTGGCCGCCGGCGGAAGGTCGCTGGTCCAGCGGATCAGCCACGGCGTCATGAGTGTGCCCACCACCGTCAGGGCCAGGATGGCACCGAAGGCGGCGGTCAACAGCTTGTCAACGAACTCCTGCCCGCCGTCCTCGTGCTTCATCGCCGCCGTGATCTGCGGAATCAGCACCGCCTGCAGGATGCCGGCATTGAGCACCGTCAGCAGGTAGTTGGGCATCGTGTTGGCGACATTGAAGGCATCGGCCGCCAGCGAGGTGGCCACCACCGCCGCGAAGAAGAAGTTGCGGACGAAGCCCAGGATGCGGCTCACCAGGGTGCCGGCCGCCATCAGGGCGCTGGAGCGTCCCACCGACGGGCCGGACGGGGCCGCTGACGTGGCCGGTTCGGGCTCCACGACGGGCTCCTGGGAAGGATCCGTCGCCGCCTCGTCAGGGCTCGGGGGCTCGTCGAGGCTCGCGGGCCCGTCGACGGTGACCTCCCAGCGTCCCCTGCACGGATGGTCGACCTGCCCGATCACCATGGTCCGGTCGGTGTCGGACGCGACTCGATGGTGGGGCCCGACTCCACCGTCGGGCGCCTCACCTCCAGCCGTCGACCCGTCTCCCCCCGAAGACGTGGTCACCGGCCGGTGCCGGCGTAGACGACGGCCTCGCCCTCAGCGTCGAGCCCGAAGGCGGTGTGGGCTGCCTGGACCGCCCGGTCGACATGGTCGGCATCGACGACCACCGAGATGCGGATCTCGGAAGTGGAGATCATGTCGATGTTCACGTCGGCATCGCTGAGCGCGCGGAAGAAGGTGGCGGTGACGCCGGGGTGGGAGCGCATGCCCACACCGATCACCGAGACCTTGCCGATCTGGTCGTCGTAGAGCAGCTCGTTGAACTGGATCTTGTCGCGCATCATGTTCAGCACGTCGATCGCCTTGCGACCGTCGTTGCTGGGCAGGGTGAAGGAGATGTCGGTGCGCCCGCTGGCCACCTGGGAGACGTTCTGCACGATCATGTCGATGTTGATCTCGGCGCGCGCGATGGTGTCGAAGATCTCGGCGGCCTCACCCGGACGGTCGGGAACACCGACGACGGTGATCTTGGCCTCGGAGCGGTCGTGGGCGACGCCGGTGATCAGTGCTTGTTCCATGGTGCTTCCTTCGGTGTCGTTCGACGGGGCGGGCAGGTCCTTCACCCAGGTGCCGGGCTTGTCGGAGAAGGACGAACGGACGTGGACGGGGACGTTCTCCCGGCGCGCGTACTCGACGCAGCGCAGGTGCAGGATCTTGGCACCGTTGGCGGCCATTTCCAGCATCTCCTCGTAGGAGATCTCGGGGATGTGCCGGGCTCCGGGCACGATGCGCGGATCGGCGGTGAAGACCCCGTCGACGTCGGAGTAGATCTCGCAGTACTCCGCGCCCAAGGCGGCCGCGAGCGCGACGGCGGTGGTGTCGGAGGCGCCACGACCCAGGGTGGTGACGTCCTTGGTGTTCTGGCTGACGCCCTGGAATCCGGCGACGATCACCACATTGCCCTCCCCCAGGGCCTGCTCGATGCGGCCGGGGGTGATGTCGATGATCCGCGCGTCACCGTGGGTGCCGGTGGTGATGACGCCCGCCTGCGAACCGGTGTAGCTGCGGGCCTCGGCGCCCAGGTCGGACAGGGCCATCGCCAGCAGCGCGGCACTCTGGCGCTCTCCGGTGGTGAGCAGCATGTCGAGCTCTCGCGGCTTCGGCTGGGGGCTCACCTGCAGGGCGAGGTCCATCAGCTCGTCGGTGGTGTCACCCATCGCGGAGATCACCACGACGACGTCGTGGCCTGCCAGCTTGGCGTTGAGGACCCTGCGGGCAACGCGCTTGATCGATGCGGCGTCGGCCACCGACGACCCACCGAACTTCTGGACGATCCGTCCCATGACACCTCCAGCTCTGTCGGCCCCGGTCTGGGAGCCGTGCACCACTCTAGCCAGCGCCACCTGTCGAGACGCTGACATCCGTCCTGTGGGAGCCCCGAAGATGACCGGACCCCTGCCGCTGCCCGGGTGGGCGGCGACAGGGGTCGGTGCAGTCAACGGCCGCTGGCCGGGGCGAGGACTCAGGCCAGCAGGTCCTGGTACTCGGCGTTCTCGTCGATGAACTTCTTGATGAAGGGGCAGCTCGGCTTGACCTTCTTGTCCACGGCGCGGATCAGGTCCAGCGTCTGCTTGACCATCTCGGTGCCGACGCCCTGGCCGGCGTACTCGTCGTCCACCTCGGTGTGCTGCAGGTCCAGGACATCGCCCTCGGGCTCATAGGTGACGAAACCGGCCCGCTGGCCGTCGACGGCACCCTCGTAACGCTTCTTCTCGTTCTTCAGTGCAACGGTGATGTTCATGGCTCCATCATCCCCCATCAGATGCCCTGTTCGTGCTGCTCTACGCCAAGGGCATGAAGAGCCTGTTCCAACTGGGCCATCACGGCCAAGGTCCCGTCGAGCGGCAGGACCGGGCTCTCGGTGAGCCCGGCACGCAGGCAGCGGTTCACCTCGTCGATCTCGTGGCTGTAGCCGGTGCCCCTGGCCTCGGCGCGCACCGTGCGCTGCTCGCCGCCCTTGACGTGCACCACGGCCTCGACGGGGTGGTGGAAGCGGGGCTTGACGTCGATCCAGCCACGCTCGCCGGTGATCGCGAAGCGACCCGGCCCGGCGGCCTGCAGCGAGACGGCCAGGCTGGCGATCGCGCCCGACTCGTAGCCCAGGGCGATGGCGGCCTGCGACTCGACCCCATTGGGATAGTGCGCGCCGGTCACCTGCATCTGGTTCGCATCCGCCAGGAAGTCCTGCGCGAAACTGAGCACGTAGACGCCCAGGTCGAGCAGGGCACCGCCGCCCAGTTCCTTGGCGAACAGGCGGTCGTCGGGGTTGTAGTCGCGCTGCGCGAACAGGTCTCCCTGCACGGCCCGCACGGTGCCGATCTCGCCCGTCTCGACGATGCGGTGCAGTTCGCGGGTCAGCGGCTGCAGCCGGGTCCACATCGCCTCCATGCAGAAGACGCCGGCGGCACGGGCCGCCTCGACGACCTCGCGGCTGCCGGCCAGGGTGGCGGTGAAGGACTTCTCCACCAGCACGGCCTTGCCCTGGGCAATCGCCATCAGGGCGACGTCCCTGTGCTGGGGGTGCGGGGTGGCGACGTAGACGACATCCACCTCCGGGTCGGCGCACAGCTCCTGGTAGCTGCCGTGGGCGGTGGGGATGGCGTGGGCCTCGGCAAAGGCACTGGCGCGTTCCTGGCTGCGCGAGCCGACGGCCTGGACGACCGCCCCCTCCACGTGGGCGAAGTCCTTGACGAAGACCTCGGCCATCCGGCCGGGTCCGGCGATTCCCCAACGGATGGGACGGTCTGGTGTGATCTGCATGCCCCCCAGCCTGTCACGCCCCCGCGATGCCCCGCAGCATCCCGGACTCGCCGGTGCCCCGCCGAAGAACCGGCGGGGCACCGTGTGCGAGGAGGGTGCGATCAGGCCTTGGCGACCCGCACCTGCAGGCCCAGGTCGGACTCGACGGCCCAGCCGTCGGCAGCCTCGCCCTCGCCGATGCTGGTGGCCAGCACCTCGTCGGCGATCAGCTGCTGGTGGGCGCGGATGGCCTCGGCCAGGTCGCCGGTGGCCGACCACTGCAGGCTGATCCGGTCGCTCACCTCGAGCCCGGAGCCCTTGCGGGTCTCCTGCACGAAGCGGATCACGTCGCGGGCCAGGCCCGCCTGCACCAGCTCGGGGGTGAGCTGCAGGTCGAGCGCCACCGTCTCGCCCTGCTCGTTGACCACGCTCCAGCCCTCACGCGGGCGCTCGGTGACGATCACCTCGTCGGGGCCCACCTCGACTCCCCCGTCGAAGGCGACGGTCGCCGTGCCGTGCGCGGCCAGGCTGGCGGCGAGCTCGGCGGCATCGGCCTCGGCGATGGCCTTGGCCACCTGCGGGGTCTGCTTGCCGAAGCGCTTGCCCAGGGCCCGGAAGTTGCCCTTGGCCGAGTAGTCGACCAGGTCGCCGGCCGAGGCGAACGACTCGACGGCACCCACGTTGGCTCATACATTTGCACGCCGACCCGTGAGAGCTTTCCTAGCCGCGAGCGTGGCGGACGTCAATCACCCTCGCCTCGACACACACGGGCCGTACCAAAATCGCTACAATGTGCCCATTCGGACGGTTCGCTCACAATCTATCTTCAGCATTAGCGGCACGGCCGTCGAAGTGTGAGAGTGGTCGTTCCTTAACCCGGGCTACTCGCGTTGATGCCACTCACGCCTGCGACGATCTCGTCGCGGGTGGCCTGCGGCAACGGCGTCCCGTCAAAGTGCACGACCAGCGGGTCGATCTGGCGCCCGTCAGACCCGAGCGTCTCGGAGTACCTACGTGCCTCGTCGACGCTGGCGAACTTCATAAGGGTGAGATACTCATTTCCGACCGCTTGGACGCAGTTCACGGGCGCTGCGCAGGCCTGCGCCGTGCGGTCCTCGGTGTCGAGGTAGGGCCAGTCGGGATTCGGCGCCCTCCGCGCGAAGGTATCCACCAAGTCGATCTTACTTCGACTCCAAGCGAGAG
>NZ_JBHWOO010000214.1:0-42784 GCF_043424415.1 Luteococcus sp.
TCGACTTCAGACGGGGCCGCGCCGCCTGATCCGGCGCACCTGGTCCGCATTGCCGGGACCAGCGCCTGAATTCCCATCGCCCGCCTCAGGCACCCAGCCGCATCCACGCCGTCGAGCGGGAACGCACCAGCAGCGTCGCCAAGCGGGCCAACAGGTAGCCGCCGTAGGCGAACCACAGCCAGACCACGCCCGCCTGCAGGTGGTTGACCAGCAGCGCCAGCGGAAGGTAGGCCAGCGTCGCCACCAGCCCGGCCCCGGCCAGGTAGCGGGCATCGCCGGCGCCGATCAGCACACCGTCGAGGACGAAGACCACGCCCGCGGCCGGGGTGATCACCGCCAGCACCACCAACAGCCGGGACAGCAGGTGCTGCACGTCGGTGTCGGCGGTGAAGACCGGCACCAGCAGCGGGCGCACCAGTACCAGCAGCAGCGCGAAGACCACCCCGCCACCGGCGCCCCACCAGCACAGCCTCGCCGTGATGGAGCGCACCCGGTCGGGGTCGCCGGCGCCCAGGCAGTGGCCCACCAGGGCCTGCGCGGCGATCGCCAGTGCGTCCAGCGCCAGGCACAGGAAGGCCCAGATCGAGTTGTTCACCTGGTGGGCAGCCAGGCCCACCTGCCCGGTTCGCGCGGCGACGGCGACGGTGGCGGCTAGGCTGACCTGCAGCCAGACGCTGCGCAGCACCAGCCAGACGCCGCCCTGGGCAGCCTCCAGGACGCCGTGCAGCCGGATGCCCATCGGGGTGCCGACGGCCCGGGCACCGCGCAGCACGACGGTGGCCAGTACCGCCGAACCGATCGCCTGGGCCAGCAGCGTGCCCAGGGCGGAACCGCGGATGCCCATGTCCAGCTGGTACATGAACAGGTAGTTGAGCCCGATGTTGGCCAAGTTCATCGTCACCGCCACCCGCAATGGGGTGCGGGTGTCCTTCAGCCCGCGCAGCACCCCGGTCGAGGCCAGCATCAGCAGCAGCATCGGCAGGCCCCAGCCGGCGATGCGCAGGTAGCTGACGGCTTGCGCGGTGACCTCCGGGCTCGCGCCGTACCACCCGACCACCGTCGGGGCCGCTCCTTGCAGGGCCAGGGCCAGCACCAGGCCGAGACCGAGGCCCAGTGCCATGCCGTCGATGCCACCGGCCAGCGCACGGGCATGGTCGCCCGCACCGATGCGCCGCGCCACCGAACTGGTGGTGCCATAGGCGAGGAAGACGCACAGGCCGTTGATGATGGCCAGCACGCTGGTGGCCAGGCCCAGGCCGGCCAGCTGGGTGGTGCCGAGGTGGCCCACCATGGCCGAGTCGGCCATCAGCAGCAGGGGTTCGCTCACCAGGGTGGCGAAGGCGGGGATGGCCAGGGCGGCGATCTCGCGCCCGATCCCCGGGGCGTTCCTGCGGTCGCGCTGCTCGACGGGGGTGCTCACCGGCCCCACTCTAGGACGGGCCGGCGGAGGCAGCGGCCGGGAATGTGGCGGCCGCCGCAGGTGTTGTCATGGTGAAAGGGTGAGTACATGAACATCGTTGCCATCAGCGCTGGACTGGGGGATCCGTCCAGCAGCCACATGCTTGCCGAGCGCCTCGCGACGGCGACCGGTGCCGACCAGGTGCGCCACGTCGAGCTGCGGCTGGTTGCGCACGAACTGGTCAATGCCCTGCTCACCAGGGTGCAGTCGCCGGCCCTGGCTGAGCTGGTGGAGGCGGTCGTCGACTCCGACGGCTTGGTGGTGGTCAGCCCCGTCTTCAACGCGCAGCACTCCGGACTGTTCAAGATGTTCTTCGACGTCCTGCACGAGGGTGCGCTGCTCGACAAGCCCGTCCTGCTCGCCGCCACGGGCGGCAGCTCGCGCCATTCGCTGGCCATCGACTCCACGATGCTGCCGCTGTTCTTCTACCTGAAGGCGGCTGTGGTGCCCACCAGCGTCTTCGCCGCCACTGAGGACTGGGGTCATTCCAGTTCGGGTCTGGACGATCGCATCGTGAAGGCCGCCCAGGAGCTGGCCGAGATGGTACGACTGCGCTCGGGTGACTCGCTGGCCGAGCGGGTCGACGACGACCGCCAGCCCGCCTCGCGGCTGGCTCCGGCCAAGAAGGCCAAGCGGGCCGACGCCGACGACTTCACGCTCAGCAAGAGCTTCCAGGAGATGTTCGACGCGATCTGAGGTCGCCGGGAGCGGGTCTTCGACGCGATGTGGGACTCACACCGGGCTCATGGGCGCCACACAGACGACGCACAGGCTTCGTCGCGAAGGTGGAGCCATGGACACGACGAGCAACCAGACCCCGGCCCCCACCACCCGCGCTGCCCAGGCCCGCACCGGGCAGAGCAACACCAGTCAGTCCCGCGCCGGCCTGCGCCGCACCCTGGCCGGCCTGCTGGCGGCCGGCACCATCGCCTTCGGTGGCCTCGGCACCCTCTCGCCCGCGGACGCCTCGGCCGCCGGCGTGCGCCAGCAGGCCGTCGTGGTGCAGACCTCCAGCCTCCCGGTGGCCTCGGCCACCACCGGCGCCGAGCCCAGGCGCGGCGGCGAGTGAGCGGGACCGCAGTCAGACCGGGCACCAGGTGAAATCTTCAGGAAGTTGGGGCGTCTGCGCACACCATCCCCACCGATTCCTGTGGCCACGGGAAATGCGGCCTTTTCCCCGGTCTGGGGCCAGTTGGTGGCGTCACCCCGCATCCAACCGCCCCGGCTACTGGCGATGATCTTGCAGACAAGGGAATCGTCTCTCCCGGGGCCATCTGTTGTCCATGACGGGCTCTTCCAGGAGCACGTCGACAGCCGTCATTATGACGGTGGGCTGGTTTGGGACATTTGTGCAACTGTCGCCGCATGGCACGCACCAGCACTGCCAGGAAGTCGCTGCCGACACGGTCGTCGGCCACACCTTCCGGCAGCCCCACCACCGACACCGGAGCACCAGAGGCCTCTGCACAGACGCCTCTGGCCCGGGCAGCAGCAACCCCCTTGGGCGCCCACTTGAGGCCACGCCGCAGTCCGCGCCTGGTCGCAGCCGGAGTGCTGCTCGCCAGTCTCGGCGGCCTGGGCGGGGCCATGGCCTACCAGCAGGCCTCGCACGCCAACCAGGTGCTGGTGACCACCCGCACCGTGCCCCGCGGCAGCGAACTGCGCCCGTCGGACCTGGCCGTGGTCACCATCGGTCAGGCACCCGGGGTGCACACCGTGCCCGCCGAGCAGCTCTCCAGCCTGGTCGGACGCCATGCGCTGGTGGACCTGCCCCAGGGCTCCCTGATAGGTGCCTCGTCGATCGGTGAGCTCGCGTTGCAGCCCGGACTCACCCAGCTCGGCCTCAAGCTCGCCCCCGGCCGCCTGCCCAACCAGGCCCTGCCGCAGGGAACTCCCGTCCAGCTGGTCGAAGTGACCTCCGACAAGGCCGAATCCACCTCACTGCTGGTCGATGCCCAGGTGGTGGTGGCCCCCAGCACCCTGCCCGACGGCAGCACCCGCGTGCTCGACGTCTCCGTCCCCGAGGCCCAGGCGCAGCGCTTGGCCGACCTCGCCGCCCGCGACCTGCTGGTCGTGGTGCGACGCCCCGGAGGCTGAGATGGCCGTCATCGTGCTCACCAGCGCCGCGGGATCCCCCGGCGTCACCACCAGCGCGCTGGGACTGGCCTTGCAGTGGCCGCGCGACGTGCTGCTGGTCGACGCCGACCGCGATCCCGCCCAGGCCCTCCAGTCCGGCTGGTTGCGGGGCGCCGACCTGGCCGGCCGGGGACTCGCCGCCCTGGCCGGTGCCCACCGTGAACACCGCTCCCTGTCTGAGGAGCTGTGGCTGCAGACCATCCCGCTGGACCAACAGCCTGACCAGCGCACCCCCGAGACGATGCTCGAGGCCGGCGACGAGGCCCGGCGACGACCCGAGCGACGTTTCCTTCCCGGCTTCACCCATCCCGGCGCGGTGAGCCTGTTCACCCCGGTCTGGCAAGGGCTCTGCGATGCCCTGCTGGCCCTCGACCAGGTGGGCACCGACGTGCTCGTCGACGCCGGACGGATCGGCCGCGATGGACTGCCCGAGTCGCTGGTGGCGGCTGCAGACCTGGCGCTGGTGACCTGCCGCAGCTCCCTGCCCTCACTGGCCGGGGTACGCCTGCACCTGCCGACCCTCCAGGCCCAGGCCGAGGGGGCGGCCACCCACGTCGAACTGCTGGTGGTCGGCCCCAACCGGCCCTATGCCAGTGCCGAGATCGGCACCCAGTTCGGCTGCCCCGGCCACAGCCTTGCCTGGGAGCCCCGCCACGCCGCAGTGCTCTCCGACGGGAGCCCACCGCCCCGCGGACTCGGCCAAGGAGCCTTGGCGCGCAGCCACCGCGCGCTGGCCTCCAGCCTCGCCGAGCAGAGCCGTCGTCGCTCCGAGGTGGTCGCCGGGACCCGCTCCAGCCAGGACTGGGGCAAGTGATGGCACGTCAGGATGTCGTCACCCCCGAGCTGGGGAAGGCACTGGCCGGGCTCGGCGCTCCCCGCCCGGTGAACCACCGGCCCCAGTGGTCCGTGCCCCGCCCCGCCGCCGCAGCCGAGGACGTCGTGCCCGGCCCGCAGGTGGACTGGGAGGTGGTGGTGCTGTTGCGCCGCCGCGCCTCAGAGCAGATCACCGACGCCAGCGAGCACTTCAGCAGCGACCGCGGCCACGCGATGGGCGCCGAGGACCGCCGCATGATGGGCCGATCGGTCATCCGCCAGGTGGTGCGCGGCCATGCCGAGGAGCTGGCCCGGCAGGGGCAGGCGCTGTGGCCGCTGGAGCTGGAACAGGCCTATGCCGCTGCCGTGGAGAATGCGATCTTCGGCTACGGCCGGCTGCAGCCGCTGTTCGAGATCCCCGATGCGGAGAACATCGAGATCCACGGCTGGGACGGTGTCGTCGTGCAGTACGGCGACGGCCGTCGCGAACCGCACCCGCCCGTCGCCAGCTCCGACGAGGAACTGGTGGAGGCGATCAGGTTCCTCGGCGAGTCGGCCAACCCGAGCCGTCCCTTCGACGACGCACACCCGATGATGACCCTGGCGCTGGGCAACCGCTTCCGCCTGCACGCGATCGCCTTCGGCCTGAGCTACCGGCCCAGCATCATCATCCGCCAGCACATCCTCACCTCGATCAGCCTGCGCCAGCTGGCCGAGGGCGGCATGATGCCGCTGGAGGTGGCCAAGCTGCTCCACGAGGCGATCCTGGCCCGCAAGTCGATCGTCGTCTCCGGGGACCAGGGCGCAGGAAAGACCACCTTGCTGCGTGCCCTGATCGACGCGATCCCTGCCACCGAACGCTTCGGCACCCTGGAGACCGACTACGAGCTGCTCACCCACCTGCAGCCGGGCCGCACGAACATGCTGGCCCTGCAGGCGCGCATCGGCATGGGGGAGCGGGGTGCCGATGGCAGCCGCACCGGAGAGTTCACCATCGGCGACCTGATCCCCGAGGCCCTGCGGCAGAACCTGTCGCGCCTGGTGGTGGGCGAGGTGCGTGGCGGAGAGGCCGCGGCCATGTTCGAAGCCATGCAGTCGGGCGCCGGTTCGCTGAGCACCACCCACTCCCACTCGGCGGCCTCCACCATGGACCGCCTCGCCTCGCGCGTCGCCCAGGGCGGCGTGCTGGGCATCGACGAGGCCTACCGGCAGATCGCGCACAACATCCACCTGCTGGTGCACGTGCGGCTGGTCGACGACACCTGGCGCGGCGGGACCCGCAGCCGCCACATCAGCGAGATCCGGCTGCTCACCGGCGCCATCGAGGGCGGACGGCCCGTCACCCACCTCGTCTACCGGGCCGGGACGGCCACCCGGCAACCGGTCTGGCACCTCGATCCACAGCTTGTGGACGAGCTGGTCGAGTTCGACGGCAGTTTCGAGGCCTCACGATGAACCAAGTGGTGGCCGGACTGTGTGCCGCGGCCGTCGTCGCGGGCCTGTTGCTGCTTGTGGACGGGATTCGACCCCGGCCACGAGAGTTTTCCACAGGTTCGTCCACAGATCTGTGGAGAAGTCTGGGTCAACGGTGGACGAAGCGCTCCCGAGCCTGGCGGATCCGTGCCGGACTGGCCGCCGCCGGCGCCCTCGTGCTCTTCCTCGTCACCGGCTGGCCCGTGATGTTGCTCGCCACCCCCGCGCTGGTGATGGGGCTGCCCGCCCTGCTCGCCGACCCGCCCAATCGCGACATCGAGGTGCTGGAGGCCCTCGACCGCTGGGTGCGCTCGCTGGTCTCGTCGCTGCCCACCGGCAAGTCCATCACCGACGCCATCCGCGCCACCGCACCCCAGGCGCCGGCCACCATCCGCACCCCGGTGCAGCTGGTGGTCGCCCGGCTGGAGGCGCGCTGGACCACCCGCGAGGCCCTGCTGGCCATGGCCGACGACCTCGACAGCCCCGACGCCGATGCCGTCATCGCCGCCCTGGTGCTGGCCGCCCAGCGCGGCGGGCAGGGCGCCACCGCCACCCTGTCGGGCCTGGCCGATTCCATCCAGGCAAGGCTTCGCGCCCTGCGCGAGATCGAATCGGAACGCTCCAAGCCGCGCATCGTGGTGCGCCAGGTGACCGTGATCAGCATCGTCGCGCTGTCCGTGGCGGTGGTGGCCAGCCCCGGCTTCTTCGCCCCCTACGGCAGCCCGATCGGGCAGCTGATGGTCTGCCTGCTGCTGGCCGGCTATGTCGGCTCGCTGATGGCGATGCGTCGGGTGACCCGTCCGCGCCAGCGCGAACGCATCCTGCGCCGCCCGGGCCTCGCGGAGGTGGGCCATGCCTGACCTGACGATTGCCGTGGTCGCCCTGTGCGGCTGCCTGCTGGCCGGTGGCCTCTTCCTGGTGGCGCTGGGGCTGCGCGGACGCCCACCCCGGCTCGACGACGCCCTGGCATCTCTTGCCGGGCAGCAGTCCGCCGAGACCGTGGAGCGGGTCGAGGTCACCGATGAGGAGCTGCTGCCGCGGCTCGGCGCCTGGGCCTTCACGCGGCTGCGGCTTCCCTTGTCGGCTCGCAGCCGGCAACTGCTGGCCTTGCGGGGACGCTCCATCGGGGACTTCGTCGCCGAGAAGCTGTTGCTGGTGCTGCTCGGGCTGGCCACGCCGCTGCTGGCCACCGCCGCCCTGCAGGGCATGGGGCAGCTGGTGCGTCCCGTGCCGCTGGTCGCTTCGATCGCGTGCGCGGTGGTGGGCTGGGTCTGGCCCGACGTCGCCCTGCGCCGCTCCGACGAGGGGGTGCGTGCCGATGCCGGCGAGGCGCTCTACACCTACTTCGACCTGGTGACGCTGGAGCGGCTGGCCAATGCCTCGGCCAGCCAGGCGATGCTGCAGGCCGCGAGCCTGTCCGACTCGGTGCTGTTCACGCGCCTGCGCACCGCCCTGGAGCGTTCCCGGCTGGAACAGCGCCCGCCGTGGCAGGAGCTGCACCGGCTCTCCCAGGAGCTCTCGCTGCCGCAGATTGCCGACATCGCCGACGTGATGCGCCTCGACGAGCAGGGTGCCGCGCTCACCCCGGCCCTGCGGGCGCGCGTCGCCGAGCTGCGCGATGCCCACCTGGGCAGGGAGAAGCTCGCCGCCCAGCAGGTCTCGGAACGGATGACGGTCTGGATGGTCATCCCGTCGATGATCTTCGGCCTGGCCTTCCTGACCCCGCCGATCCTCACGCTGCTGAGGCTCGGATGAGTTCTCCACAGCTGTCCACAGATTTCCCGTCAGTTGTCCACAGACCTGTGGACAACTGACAGCCCATCGCCACACTCCTGTTGAAAGGAAACCTGACATGAATCGCAAGAACGTGAACCTCGACCTCCTGGTCGGCCTCGTCGTCTGCCTGCTCCACCCCATCGAGCCGCCCGGCGCCGGTGGGCGACGTGACGAGCGCGGCTTGTCCCAGTCCACCGAGAACGCGGTCCTGCTGGCCGGCGCGGTCGCCATCGCGATCATCGTCGTCACCGCCGTGAAGGCCTATGTCACCAAGAACATGCCCAAGTAGGACCCGATGAAGCCCCGCCTGCCCGCCCCGCCAGTGCCCCGCACCGAGCGCGGCATGTCCGAGTCGATCCAGTGGGCCGTGCTGCTGCCGGTCCTGCTGCTCAGCGTGCTCGGCATCATCCAGGCCGGCATCGTCCTGCACGCCCGCACCGCCGCCCACCATGCCGCACTGGCCGGGGCGGAGGCCCAGTCGCTGGCCGGGCAGGGCAGTGGCGTCGCAGAGCGGGTGGCCCGCGAGGTCGCGGGCCAGTCAGGCCTGCTCGACGTGCAGGTGCGGGTCGGCGGGGCCGGTGAGGTGACCGTCGACGTGGAGGGTCGCGTGGACGGCTTCTTCCCGATCGGCCCGCGCACCGTTCAGGCCCACGCCGAGATGCCCAGGGAGGCGCCATGAGCCGTATCAACAGGGCTCCGGCGGAGCCTCGCTGCGACGAGCGCGGCTCGGTGGCCCTCGAACTGGTGCTGGTGGTACCCGTGCTCGTGCTGGTGCTGTGCGTGCTCACGGCCGGCTGGCGGCTGTGGACGGCCCGCACCCAGGTGCAGCAGGCCGCCTCGGCCGCCGCCCGCGCCGCGACCTTGGAACGAGAAGCCGGCGCCGCCCGGGCACGGGCTGTGCAGGTGGCCCAGGCCAGCCTCCAGGTACCCGGGCTGCAGTGCGGGGACCAGCGGATCGACATCAACCTGTCCGGCTTCTCCACAGCCCCCGGCGCTGAGGCCGACGTGGCCGTGATGGTCTCCTGTCGGATTCCGCTCGCCGACCTGCTGGTTCCCGGACTGCCCGGCTCCTGGCAGGTGCAGGCCGACCAGTCCCACCGACTCGACACCTTCAGGGAGAGACGACCATGACGCGCGTGCTGAGGGGCCTGGGCTCGCTGGTGACCCTCGTGCTGCTGGTGGCCGGTGCCCCGCTCCTGCTGTTGCGGACCGGACGGCTGGGAGGCATCACCGGCCTCGACTGGGACGCGCTGGTGCGGGTGCCCGACACCGGCGCCTTCCTGCTGGCCGTCATCACCTTGGTCGGATGGGTGGCCTGGGCGGTGGTCCTCGCCTCGGTGCTGGCCGAGCTGGCACGACTGGTGAGCCGGGGACGGGTGCGCATCCGGATTCCTGGCGCCGGCTGGGCTCAGTCCGTGGTCGCCGTGTTGGTGGCGGCCGTGGCGGCCATGGTGGTGCCACCTGTCTCGGCAGCGGCGCAACAGGCGGAGCGTCCGGCGCCCATCACCGCCAGCGCGCACCCGCACGCGCCTGCCAGTCCGTTCGCGCGTCCCGAGGCTCCCGTGCCGAGCGCGGCTCCGGATGGCTCCGTCCCGAACCGCACGGCGCAGACCCCTGCTCCTGAGACTCCACCCGGGCCGCAGCTGCGCACCCACCGCGTGGTGGCCGGTGACGACCTGTGGAGCATCGCGGAAGAGCACTACGGCGACGGCACCCGCTGGCGCCAGATCGCTGCCGAGAACCAGATCAGCGACGTCACCCGTCTGGAGGTCGGGGCCGAGCTGCGCCTGCCGGGTCTTGCCGTGGCGAAGCCGGGAACCGACAAGACGGAACCGGCAGGCCCACGGGAGCACGTCGTCGCCCCCGGCGAGAGCCTCAGCCAGATCGCCGCCGACGAGCTGGGCGACCGGGAGCGCTGGCCCGAGATCCAGCAGCTGAACGAGTCCGCGGTCACCGATCCGGACGTGGTGCAGCCCGGATGGCGGCTGACCCTGCCCGACGCGCCCTGCCGCGACCGGCAGCCCCCGGACCCCACCGAGCAGGCCGGGGATCGCGCGGGGGCCGCGGCCTCACAGCCGACGAGCTCGCAACCGACCAGCCAGCAGAGCCGGCCCAGCCAGTCCGATGGGTCCAGTCGACCCAGTCAGCCCGACGGGTCCAGTCGACCCAGTCAGTCGGGCGAGCCCAGCCGATCCTCGGAGCCCTCCCAATCCCCTGGGGCTGTGCAGGGCCCGACCCGACCTGCCCAGCCGTCCCGGGCGAGCCTCGCCCCGACGCAGGCTCCCGAGCTGGAGGCGACCTCGCAGACCCTCGACGTGCTGGGGGACCCGAGCCGGGCCGTGCTCGGGGGCATGGGGGTGCTGCTGGCCGCAGCCATCAGTTCCGCCCTGGTGGCGCGACGACGCGAACAGCTCGGCGGGCGGGGCCTTGGCCGCCGGATCACGTTGCCGGACCGTGAGGGCCTGAGGCTGGAGTCGGCGATGGCCAGGGCAGCCTCGACGGTGCAGGAGGCTCCGGTGGAGGCCTGCCCGACCTCGGTGCTGCTCGGCGAGACTGACAATGGCGAACCCGTACTGTACGACCTGGAGGCCGTCCGCAGCACCGCCGTCCTGGGTGATCCTGAGGGGGTCGCCGGTCTGCTGGCGGCCACCACCACCGGTTTGGCCCTGCAGCCCTGGTCGGCCGAGAGCCGGCTGGTACTCGTTGGTGAACTGCCCTGGATGTCGCTGTTGGACCATCCGCAGCTCACCCACCTGCCCGATGCGGAGCAGGGCCTCACCCACTTGGAGCGCAGCCTGGCGGCCCGGCGGGTCGCGCTGGGGCGGGCCCGGTTCGAGGTCGAGGCGCGGGACGGGAATGTCGACCTGGAGCGCCTGCGCCAGGACCCCGACCGGTGGGAGGCCTGGGCGCCTCAGGTGCACGTCTTCGCCGAGGCGCTGGACGAGCAACAGTGGCGCCGCATCACCGCCGGTCTCGACGGCGCCGCCGTGGGGATCAGTGTGCTGGCCGCCGCCCGGACGGTGCCGCGCTGCGGGGAGATCATCGAGGTCACCGCGCAGCCGTCCGGAGAAGAGCCCGCCCCCGACCAGGGCGTCCATGACCAGGGCACACCGGGCGAGGACGCGCAGGACGAGGTGCCCGCCACCCCGCCGGTCGCACGCCTGTGCTCCACCGGCGAGACCTTCACCGCCCACCAGCTGCAGACGCGCGTGCGACGAGCCCTGGTCGGGCTTCTGCAGGCCAGCAGCGGCGACGAGGACCTCCCAGCCCCATGGTGGGCCGACGACCTACCCCCCACCATCACGCCCATCGACCAGCACAGCGCTGTCCACGAGCTCGACGAGGAGACCCCTGTGGCACCCACCGGTGAAGACCACCCGATCCTCAAGCTGCTCGGCCCGATCGAGTTGGATGGCGCGCAAGGACCGGAACCGACCCGGGCTCGTCGCCAGTGCATCGAGTACGCCGCGTGGATCCACTGCAATCCCTGCGGCACGGCGACGATGATGGCCCGCCAGCTACTGGTGGCCGAGGGCACCCGCCGCTCCAACATGAGCCGACTGCGCACCTGGCTGGGTACCGACGCCAACGGCGAGCCCTACCTGCCCGATGCCTACTCCGGACGCATCCAGCTGCACCCTGGCGTCAGCACCGACTGGGAACGGGTGCAGCTGCTGGTGGGCCGCGGGGTGAACCACACCGACACCGGCACCCTCACCGAGGTGCTGCGGATGGTCCGCGGCGCCCCGCTGGCCGATGCGGCGCCGGGGCAGTGGCACTGGGCCGAGGAGCTGCGCTGCGACATGGCCTCGGTGGTGCGCGACGTCGGTGTCGTGCTGGCGGAGCGGGCCCTGCAGGCCGGCGACGTCGACCTGGCCCGGTGGGCCGCCAGCCGCGCCCTGGTCGTCGCCCCCAGTGACGAGATGCTGCTGCGCGCCCGGATCCGCACCGAGCACCGGGCCGGCAACCGCCTGGAGGTGGAGCGACTGGTGATGCAGGCCACCCGTGCAGCCCGCGCCCAAGGGGTTGACCTCGACGACCAGACGGTCATGCTCGTGCAGGAGGTGATGGAAGGACGCCAGCGCGCGCGAGGTGCGTGACTGGTGCCCTGCGCAGTCCGGCAGCAGTCCAGCAGCAGCGCGGACAGGGGCGCGGCCGAGGCTGTGGCCACGGTGGCCAACTGCGCCGCCGAGGCTGTGGCCACGGTGGCCAACAGCGCGACCAGGGGTGTGGTTGACGGCGTGGCCGGCTCAGAGGTTCGCCGCCACCGTCTGGGCCAGCAACTGCTGGCCATCGGCGCCCAGGTGGATGCCGTCGTCGGCGAAGATCCCTCCCTGCCCGGGAGCAGTTGCGCCGTCACCCAACTCGTCCACCGGCACGAAGACGGCACCCGCCCCGTCGCACGCCCGGCGGCTGGCCCGGTCCAGGGCAGCGGCATCGGCGCGCAGCAGCCCGGACAGAGGCCAGCGCACCGACTGCGCGTCGGCCACCGGGGGGACACCGAGCACCACCAGGCGTCGCCCGTCGCGGCGCAGCAGGCACAGCGTCGCCGTCAGCTCCTCGCCCCACTGGCGCACGTCCCGGCGGGAGAGCAGGTCGTTGAAGCCCACCGCCAGCACCACCACCTGAGCCGAGGGTGCCACCAGCTGCACCAGACGGCCATGCACGTCGGCGATGTCGGCGTCGTCCTCGGCCACCACCTGCCACAGCACCTCGCACCGCTCCCGGTCAGCCAGCAGCTGCCCGAGCAGGCCGGGCAGTGCCTGGGCAGCACTCCCCAGACCGGCGCCGGCGGCTGTCCGGTCGCCCAGCAGCACCAGGTGCAGCCGCTCCAGGGAGCCCGCCGGCGCCCCCGCGTCCCGCACGGTGGGCCGGCACACCCCGTGCCGGTCGGCGGGAGAGGAGGTCAGGCCGGTCAGCGACTCGCGGCCCTGCCGCACGGCCACCGGGCGCAGCATCGACAGCAACGGGTTCATGCCCGAAATCCTAGGCATCGGGAACAGTCCGCGGGAGAATGGCGCCGTACGGAGAGTAGAAAGTTCAACGAAGGAGAGTCATGAAGATCGCCATCATCGTCGGCAGCACCCGCGACAACCGCGTCGGACGTGGCATCGCCGACTGGGTCGCCGCCCGCGCCGAGACCCGCACCGACGCCACCTTCGAGCTGGTCGACCTGGCCGACGTCAACCTTCCGATGCTCTCGAGCGCCGTCCCTCCGGCCGGCCTCAACAAGCAGTACACCGAGCCCGAGGTGCAGGCCTGGAGCCAGAAGATCGACGAGTTCGACGGCTTCGTCTTCGTCACCCCCGAGTACAACCACGGCGTGCCCGCCGCCATGAAGAACTCGGTGGACGTCATCGGGCCGGAGTGGATGAAGAAGGCCATCGCCTTCGTCGGCTACGGGGCATCCGGCGGCGTGCGCTCCGTCGAGAACTGGCGCACCATCGTCGCCAACTTCAACATGTACGACATCCGCAATGCCCTGGAGATCAACATCTTCACCGAGATCGGCGAGGACGGCTTCGAGCCGAGCGAGCGCCGCGTCGCCGAGATCGCCGACCTCTTCGACACCCTGGTGCCCGCCGCGAAGGCCATGGCCACCCTGCGCTGAGGCGCAACCCTCGACGAGTACACGACCGGCGTCGAGGCGTGCTCCTCACACCCCGGTGCCGCGTTTCACGTGAAGCATCCTCAGCACAAGCGCCGCGCGGCGCTCCCGGCCTGGGCGCCGTAGCCGCCACCGAAGAGCACCGCATGCACCAGCAGGGGATGCAGCTGGTGCAGGGCCGTGCGCTCGCGCCAGCCGTCACCGGCACCCCAGGCCTCGGCCCACGCGTCGCCGAGGCGTCGAAGGTGCGGGGCGCCGAAGAGGTCAAGCATCGCCAGGTCGGTCTCGGCGTGCCCGCCATGGGCTGCCGGGTCGATCAGCACGGCGCCGTCCCGGGTGAACTGCAGGTTGCCCGCCCACAGGTCGCCGTGGATGCGGGCGGCGGGACGGTCGTCGTCGAAGTCACCGTCGACCAGGCGCGCGCAGGCCCTTTCCACGGCATCGAGCGAGGCAGCGTCGAGCGAGCCGGCGTCGAAGGCTCGGCGCGCGAAGGGCAGCACCCGGAAGTTCGCATAGAACTCGCCCCAGCGCGGCATCGGGGCCGACGGCATCGGCAGCAGCGCGTCGCCGATGAAGCCATCGCCCTGCCACCCCGTGGGGGCCGCGCCGAACCCGGGCGCGCCGAACAGGTGGGTGCGGGCCAGTGCCCGCCCGAAGTCCTCTGCGGCCTCGACGGTCGCCAAGCCGGGCACCAGTTCCGGTTCGCTGAGGTGGTGCTCGTCGAAGTCCAGCACCTCGACCACCGCGGCGCCGCCCTCCGCCGTCGCCTCAGCGAGCCAGCCGAGCCCAGCCGCCTCCCAGGCGAACAGGCCCCGGGGCGCCCCGGCGCGACGCTTGGTGAAGATCGGTTCCCCAGCCATGGTCAGCGGAGTCCGCGGATGCGATCCTTCAGGCTCTTGGCCTGGGGCTTGGACTCGTCGACCCGCTCATCGAGCTCGATCCAGCGGGAATCACAACCGGGGCAGCGATAGACGGGAGCGCCCTCGACCTTCTCGCCGGTCTTGAGGATGCCGCAGCCGTCCTCGCAGGGATGGGTTTCGATGAAGCGTGCTGGCATGGTCCAATCCTGCCCGACCGGTCAATGCCTGCCGCCCTCAGTCCTCGATGGCGCGTCAGTCCTCGATCGCGCGTCAGTCCTCGATGGCGCGTCGCGGCCTCGCCACAGATCCGGGCTCCGGCGGGGCGGCATGCTCGGGCTGGACGGGCATGGCCGGGTCAGCTGCCACCGTTGACGCGCTGGTCCCGGCCGTCCCGGCAGCTCCAGCAGCCCCAGTAGTCTGCTCGGACGCGGCCGTCGCGGGCTCTCCCGGCCCGAACCGTCGCGGCCACCAGAAGCGGTCGCCCAGCAGCAGAGCCAGCGAGGGCACCAGCACCGTGCGCACCACCAGGGTGTCGAGCAGCACGCCGATGAAGATCACCACGCCCAGCTGCGCCAGCACCACCAGCGGCAGCACGCCAAGCACGGCGAAGACCGCAGCGAGCAGGATTCCGGCGCTGGTGATGACGCCACCGGTGGCGGTCAGCGCCCGCAGCATGCCCTTGCGGCTGCCGAAGGTCTTGGCCTCCTCGCTGGCGCGGGTCACCAGGAAGATGTTGTAGTCCACGCCCAGCGCCACCAGGAAGACGAAGGCATAGAGCGGCACCGAACCGTCCATCCGCTCGAAGCCCAGCAGGCCGAAGACCCACCAGGACAGGCCCAGCGCCGAGACATAGGTGAGCAGCACGGTGCCCACCAGCACCACGGGCGCCACCAGCGAGCGCAGCAGCAGCACCAGGGCCGCGAAGACCAGGCCCAGCACGACCGGGAAGATCACCAGGCGGTCGCGGGCATTGCCGTCCGCCTTGTCGATGCGCTGCGCCTCGGTGCCGCCCACATGGGTCCCGGACAGGTCGCCCACGGCCTCGCGGATGGCGAGCACGGCATCGCTCGACTGCTGGCTGCCGGGGGTCGCGTCGACGATCGCCTGCAGCTCCAGCACGCCGGCGCCCTGCGCGGTGGGATTGACCTGGCTGACGCCCTCGACGCCCTTCACGGCGGCGACGACCTTCTGCACCTGCTCGGGCTGGGTGGTGATGACCACCGGGTTGGCGGCGCCGGCCGGGTAGGACTCGGCCAGGCGTTCGGCGGCGGCGATCGCCTCGGGTTTCTTGAGGAACTGGTCGGCGTCGCTGAGCCCGGTCGAGATCTGCGTCAGGCCGATGGCGCCCAGCGCCAGCAGCAGGGTGGAGCAGACGGCCACCGCGCCCGGCCGTCGCTCGACGAAGCGGCCCACGCGGGACCACACGGAGGTCTGGCTCTCGGCCAGCGAGGCCTCGCCCACCGTCGGGGTGCGGGGCCAGAAGATGCCCCGCGGGAAGGCCACCAGCGCGCCGGGCAGCGCCACCAGCACGAAGAAGGCGGCCACCAGCACGCCCACGGCGCAGGCGACGCCCAGGCCGCGAGTGCTGGGGAAGACCGACAGCACCAGGGTCATCAGGCCGACGAAGACCGTCGACGAACTGGCCAGGACGGGCTCGACGGTGCGTCGGGCCGCCACCCGCATGGCCTCGTGCCGGTCCTCGTGGCGGCGCAGCTCGTCGCGGTAGCGCGAGATCAGCAGCAGGGCGTAGTCGGTGCCGGCGCCGAAGACCAGCACCGACAGGATGCCGGTGGTCGACTCGTCCCAGGCCAGACCCGCCAGCGACAGCACGTGGGTGGCCAGCACGGCCGCGAACCGGTCGGCGATGCCCACCACCATCAGTGGGACGATCCACAGCACCGGCGAGCGGTAGGTGAAGACCAGCAGGATCGCCACCACCAGCGCGGTGGAGCCGAGCAGCTTCACATTGGCCCCGTCGAAGACGGCTCCGAGGTCGGTCTGGATGGCGGCCGGGCCCGTCACCTGCGAACTGACTCCGGCAGGCAGGCCCTTGGCTGCCTCGGCCCGCAGGGCGGTGACCTGGTCGTCGTACTCGCTGGCACCGACACCCTTGACGGTGACCGGCACCATGACGGCGGTGCCGTCCTGGCTGGGGATCACCGGCGGACGCTCCTGCCCCGTGATCTGGGCGGCCTTCTGCGCCAGGGCTGCCATGGCGGCACGGTCGAGCCGGCCTTCGGTGGTGAACAGCACGATCGCGGTGCTGGAGTTCTTGTCCGGCAGCTTCTGCTGCGCCTCGGCGACGAGGGCCGACTCCCGCCCGGCGGGCAGCTGGTCGAGGCTGGACCGCTCATGGGCGGCCTCGCCGAGACCCACCATCGCCCCGACCGCAGCCAGCAGCAGCGCCAGCGTCAGCAGGGGCCAGGCCCAGGGGCGTCGCCGGGCGCTCCCAGCAGTGGCAGGGGTGGTGGGGGAAGTGCTCACGGTGTCGCCTTCGTCGGTGCTGTCGATGGGAGGGGTCGGGGTCAATCTAGCGGGAGGCACTGATGGCCCGGGCAGGCACGCCAGCAGCGGGCGTGCCACCATGGCCGAGTGTTCCTGACCCTCTTCACGTGCCTGGTGCTCGGGGTGGCCTGTGTCGTGCTGGCCATCCTGTGGCTTCGGGCCCGTCGCGAGCTGGCGGCATCCGAAGCCACCCGCGAACGGCTGGCCGAGCTGGTGGAGGCGCGCGTCGAACGCCCGAACCTGTTCGGCCACGAGGTCCGCACGCCCCTGGCCCTGGTGCACGGCGCGGCAGAGCTGTTGGCCGAGCAGAGCCCCGGCCCCCTCAACGAGCGGCAACGGGAGTTCGTCGAGACGATCGCCACCAATTCGCGGCAGGTGATCGCCATGGCAGAGGACCTGCTCGTCGAGGCGCAGCTGCAGGAGGACATCTTCGAGCCACGCCTGCAGGAGCTCGAACTGCGAGGGCTGGTGCGCGCCACGGTGCGCGAGGTACGACGGGTGACCAGTGCCACCCTCGTCCTGGTCGATGCCGGGGCGCCCATCGTGGTGCGTGCAGACCCGGACCTGCTGCGCCAGGCCCTGTGGAATCTGGTGAACAATGCCGTGCGACATGCCGGCGACCAGGAGACGGTGACCGTCGAGGTGCAGACCAGTGGAAACGAGGCGGTGCTGCAGGTGACCGACCAGGGCCGCGGGATGGACTGGCAGGAGCGGGAGCGGCTCTTCGAGCCCTATGCCGTAGGTGCCTCGCGCCGCCCCGGAACCGGACTGGGGATGATGGTGACGCGACGGATCATCGAGCGCCACGGGGGACGCATCCTGGTGGACACCCAACCGGGGCATGGCACATCAATGCTGCTGGTGCTTCCAGTGCTCGATGGGGACGAGGAGGACGGCAATGAGTGGTGAGGCTGGGCGCGTGCTGGTGGTCGACGACGAGACGCAGATGCTCGGCATCGTCGCCTTCGCCCTCGAGACGCAGGGTTTCGAGGCAGTGCAGGCCCGCAGCGCCGAGGAGGCCTGGCGGCGGTTCTGCCAGGAGCACTTCGACCTGGTGGTCCTGGACGTGACCCTCCCTGGAGCCAGCGGGGTGCAGCTGTGCGAGCGTCTGCGGGTCGATTCCCAGGTTCCCGTGATCCTGCTGACGGCACGGGCTGCGGAGTCAGATCGCATCGCCGGACTGCTCGCAGGCGCCGATGACTACGTCACCAAGCCGTTTTCTCCTCGGGAGCTGGCCCTGCGCGCGCAGGCGATCGTGCGCCGGACGCGTGCAGTCACGCCCGCCGACCAACTGGTGACCAATGGTCCGTTGGAGATCGACCCGGTCCGTCGCCGTGCCCGGCTCGACGGTCGAATCCTGCAGCTCAGCGACGTGGAAGGGCGGCTGTTGTTGGCCCTGGCACGACACGTCGGCCACGTGGTCACCTGGTCGGAGCTGCTCAACGAGGTTTGGGGCACAGGGGAGCACACCGGCGGCCGCGACATGATCAAGACCACCGTGTACCGCCTGCGCCAGCACCTGGGGGACGGGGAGTGGATCACCTCGGTCCGCGGCAGTGGCTACCTGATGCCGGTCGTGGAGGACACCCGCCCGGACCCGTCATGACGCCAGGCCGTGCCCGGCGCGGGTGGCTGCTGCGGCTCGTCACAACTTGGACCGTCCTGCTGGTCGTGGCATCGGTCCTTGTCCAGAGCGCCCGGCGGGAGCGTTCACTGAGCGTGCTCTGCAGTTCCGTCGAGGAGGCGTGCGAGCAGTGGACGCGCACCTTCACCGAACACACCGGTGTCGAGGTGGTGATGGTGCGGATGAGCTCCGGGGAGGCGCTGACACAGGTGCTCCGCGCCGACGGCGAGTTCGACGTCTGGCATGGCGGCCCTTCCGATCTCTACGAAGTGGCCCGTGCCCACGGCCAGCTGGTTGCCCACCGCAGCCCGCAGGCCGCCTTCGTCCCCGCCCGCTTCAAGGCCCGCGACGGCAGTTGGACCGGGGTCTACCGAGGCATGCTGGGTTTCTGCTCGAACCGTCGGGTCCTGGACCAGCTGGGAGTGCCCCCGCCCCGTCGCTGGGAGGACCTGCTCGACAAGCGGCTGGCCGGTGCCGTCTCAATGCCAGACCCCCGCACCTCGGGGACTGGATGGACGATGCTGTGGACATTGCGGCAGCACACAGGCAGTGACGAGGCGACAATGCAGTGGCTGGATCGGCTGCAACCCAATGTCCTGCAGTACACCAGCTCGGGCGTGGCCCCGAGTGGCATCGTTGCGCGCGGCGAGGCGGCCGTGGGCGTCACCTTCACCCAGCACTGCGTGCGGGCCCAGGACCGCGGGGCGCAGCAGCTGCTGGTGGGCCACCCGCAGGGAGCCACCGGCGCCGAGACCGGAGCCGTCGCGATCCTGCGCTCGGGCAGCAATGACGCGCTGGCCCGCAGCTATGTCGACTTCTCCATCAGCCCCGCCTCCCAGGCCCCCGCGGGTGACCTGGCGGTGCAGCAGCTGCCGACCCGCTCCGACGTCCCCACCGATCCCCGCCTGCAGCTTCCTGCCGGGACCGTCGAGCTGGCACCGCCGGACCGGACGGCCTCCCGCCGCCAAGAGCTGGTGCAGGCCTTCGACCGCGAGGTGCACCCGTGACAGCCAGGCGCGTGGCCTCCCGCGCACCGGTGGCCTGGGCTGCGCTGTCCATCGGCCTGGTGGCCCTGGCCCTGCTGCCGCCCCTGCAGCGGGCCGGCGCCGGACGTGGTGCGGCGCTGTCGACGCTCTCGGCCCAGGCCCCGGTGCTGGGCAACACGGTGCTGTTGGGCCTGGGCCAAGCAGCGGCGGTCGCGGTGCTGGCAGGCGTCCTGGCGCTGGCCCAGTCCCACGACTTCCGAGGCCGCCGGTTGCAGCACCTGCTGCTGGTGGCACCCCTGCTGCTGCCGCCCTGGGCGATGGCCCTGGCGCTGGTGGTGCTCTTTGGACGGGCTGGTCTGCTGCCCGATCCTGCCGGTCGCAGCATCTACGGGGCAGATGGGCTGTTGCTGGCCGGGAGCCTGCAGATGCTGCCGCTTGGATACCTCGGGATGCTCGTAGGGCGTCGCGGCGTTGACCAGCGAGCCATCGACCAGGCCCGCGTGCTCGGAGTGCCGGGGCCGGTGGCCAGGCGGCGGTTCGCGTGGCCACGGCTGGCAGAGGCGACGGTTGCGGTGGGCGTGATGGTCTTTGTGGAGGCCATCACCGACCTGGCCAACCCGCTCGTGCTGGGCGGCGGCTTCGAGGTGCTCGCCTCACGTGTCCATCTGGCCGTGGCGACCGAGTACGACTTGGCAGGCGCTGCCGCACTGGCCGTCGGGCTGGCCCTGCCGACTCTGCTGCTCTCGGTTCCGGCCCTGCGTTCCTCGGTACGGGCCAGTCACCTGCACGTGCTGCGCTCGCCGGCGCCGGCCCAGCGAACCAGGCCGGAAGGGACTGTCTGGCTCGCGGTCGCCGTCGCCTGGGTCGTCGCCGGGGTGAACACGGCCCTGCTGGCCACCGTGGTGCTCGGATCCCTTGGCCTGGGCTCGGGCGACAGTCCCGGCATCCAGTACCTGGGGGCGGCCGTCCAAGGTCGGGGACGTGAGGCCTTGGGCCACAGCCTCGCCCTGGCCCTGCTGGTGCTGCCCCCACTGGCGGTCACGGCGGTGGGCCTGGCCCTGGTGGCGCGACGCTCCGGAGCCTGTGGCCAAGTGGTGCGCGCCAGCCTGTGGCTGCTCGGAACACTCCCCGGCGTGCTGGTGGGGGTTTCCCTCCTACTGGTGGTGAACCAGGTCGGGAGCGGTCGGGCCGCTTCCCAGGCCTTCGGGTGGATGACGGCCGTCGCGATCGGCCTGGTACACCTGCTGCGGACGCTACCCAGTGCGGTGGAACAGCTGCTGGCGGTGTTGGACCAGCAACCCCGTGGTGTCGAAGAGACGGCCCGGCTGCTCGAGCCGCGGCGCGGGCGGCGCTTCGTCGCACACCGGTGGCCGCTGCTGGCCCCGGTGATGGGGCAGGTTCTGGTCACCAGCTTCCTGCGCACCCTGACGGCAGTCAGCTCGGTGGTCTTCCTCACCAATTCACACGTCGCCCTCAGCAGCGTGCGGGCACTGTCGCAGATCGACGTCGGCCACGTGGCAGGCTCGTGCGCGACCGCGGTCTGGCTCTCGGCCCTGGGGCTGTTGGTGGTCGCGGCGTGCCGCCCGGTACGACCGACCGGCGAGTGACCAGGAGGGGAGGCAGCATGCTGCGTGCGCAGGGCCTCGGTCTGCACATCGGCGGCCAGGCCGTGCTCGAAGACGTGACGCTGAGCGTCGACGAGGGCCGCTCCCTGGCAGTCGTCGGAGCCTCGGGCAGTGGCAAGACGACCTTGCTGCGTGTCCTTGCGGGACTCGAGACCAGCCATGCGGGGCGGGTCTGGGTGGCCGGGCGTGAGGTGACGGGGCTGGAGCCGCACGAGCGGGGCATGGCCATGCTCAGCCAGGAGGCCGACCTGTTCGACGACCTCAACGTGCGCCAGAACATCGCCTTCGGCCTGGCCGCCACCGGACTGCCGCGCTCCCAGTGGGAGGAGCGTGTGGAGGTGATGGTGCTGCGCCTCGGACTGGTGGGCCTTGAACATCGCTGGCCACACCAGCTTTCGGGGGGCCAACGGCGACGGGTCGGGCTGGCGCGGGCCTTGGTGGTGCAGCCGAAGGTCCTGCTGCTCGACGAGCCGCTGGTGGGTCTGGACGACGCGATGCGCCTGCAGTTCGCGATCCTGCTGCGCCAGCAGCAGCGACGCTTCGGCACCACCGTCGTGCATGTCACGCACGACCAGCAGGAGGCCCTCTCGTCGGGCGACCGGCTGGCGGTGATGCAGCACGGCCGCGTGGTGCAGCAGGGCAGCGCGCAGGAGGTGCACGCTCGGCCCAGCACCACACAGGTGGCCGCCTTCCTGGGGCAGACCACCTTCCTCGACGTGCAGGTGCTGGAGGTGGCGGCCGGGCAGGACCACACTGGGGGTGCCCGGGCCAGGGTCAGGGTGCTTGGCCAGGAGCTCGAGGTGGCCGCCCATCCCGACCTCGCGGAGCACCCGATCGGGCTGTCGAATCCTGGCCGGCAGCGGGCCTGTCTGATGGTGCGGCCGCACGCCGTCCAGGTGGAGGCACTCGCCGGGCCGGACACTGGGGGATGGCGCACCGTCGATGTCTACGACGAGGTGGGTCTGGTGCAACTGGAACTGTTCTGCGGTGACCACCTGCTACATGTGGTCGAGACAGAGCGCGGCAACCTGCAGGTGCGCTCGCCGTTGGGTCTCTCACTGCTGCCCGGGACGACGGTCCGGGTCCGCCTGCTGCCCAAGCACTGTTGGCTGCTGCCGGGAGCGGGCAGCTGAGGGCGGGGCCGGAGCAGTCCAGGTGGAGGCTCCGCGCAGGGGTTTGGTGACAGGCGCGCAGGGGGTTGGTGACAGGACTGTCACCAATTGTCACCGAAAGAGGCAGCATCTGGGGTCTGGGGCATTCGACGATGGGTGGGCAATGGTGCACCCTCGTGCACCCCCCCTCCATCGGGAGCACGTCATGTCACACACCGCCACCCAGGGGCAGCGCAGCTGGCTGTCCTCACCGCCGCCCGCGCCGCGACTTCCCGCAGACGAGCAGGCCGCCCAGTACCCCAGCTGGCGCCTGCGCGTCTTCCTGGGCATCTTCCTCGGCTACGCGGGCTTCTACCTGATCCGCAACAACATTCCCCTGGTCGCCACCGTGCTGATGGACCAGGGCAAGCTCGACAAGGTCGACATCGGCCTGATCGCCAATGCCGCCCTGATCGCCTACGGGTTGAGCAAGTTCTTCATGGCGACGCTCTCCGACCGGTCCAATGCGCGCTACTTCCTGCCGCTCGGCCTGGCGTTGTCGGCCCTGGTGAACCTGGCCGTCGCCTTCGTCCCCGCGATCTCCGCCTCCGTGGCGGTCTTCAGCTTGGTGATGTTCGTCAACGGCTGGTTCCAGGGCATGGGCTGGCCGCCCTGCGGCCGAGTGCTCGTGCACTGGTTCAGCACCAATGAGCGCGGCTGGAAGACGGCCATCTGGAACTGCGCCCACAACGTGGGCGGCATGGCCGTGGGTGCGCTGGCGGCCTGGGGCCTTGCCCTGTCGGGTGGGGCCTGGCAGGCCGCCTTCTGGCTGCCGGCCATCTTCGCCCTGATGGTGGCCGCCATCGCCTTCGTGCTGATCCGCGACACCCCCGAGTCGATCGGCCGGGCGCCGATCGAGGAGTTCCGTGACGACCCGGCCAAGGTGGAGGCCTCCGACGTCTCCACCGAGCAGCTCGGCTACTGGCAGACCATCGTCAAGCACGTCCTGCTGCGCCCGACGATGATCTACCTGGCCCTGGCCAATGTCTTCGTCTACGCCCTGCGCTACGGCGTGCTGAGCTGGACCCCCACCTACCTCAAGGAGGTCCACCAGGTCTCGGTGACCAAGGGCATCGCGGGCTTCAGCCTGTTCGAGCTGGCCGGCATCTTCGGCACCCTGGCCTGTGGCCTGATCTCCGACCGCGTCTTCAAGGGAAACCGGACCAAGACCGGCATCACCTTCCTGCTGGGCGTGGGAATCTTCCTGGTGGCCTACTGGCTGAGCCCGGTCGGCACGCCCTACTGGCTGCTGATGGTCTACCTGTTCTTCATCGGCGCCTTCATCTACGGCCCGGTCATGCTGATCGGCCTGCAGGCCCTCGACATGTCGGCCAAGAACGTCGCCGGAACCGCGGCCGGCTTCACCGGCCTGTTCGGCTACGTGATCGGCGCGACGATGGCCTCCACCGGTGTCGGCTGGGTGGTCCACCACTACGGGTGGAGCACCACCTTCGCCGTACTCACCGGCTGTGTCATCGCCGCAACGGTGCTGATCGCCCTCGTCGGCCCCGAGGAGAAGCGACTCATGGAGCACCACGCCAGCCGCCGCTGAGCTGCCAGTGGCACTGCCGTCGTCCAGCATCACCTGGGCGACGGCAGTGCCATGTCCGGACCCACCCGGGGTTGGACTCAGACCTGCTGCGCGCGCAGGTAGCGCCCGAAGTGGGGGACGGTGAAGGCCACCTTGCCGCGCTCGGTGGCGTAGATGAGCCCCTTCTTCATCAGGGCGTCGCGGGCGGGGGACAGGCTCTGCGGCTTGCGGCCCAGGAGGTCCGCGACGGCGGCGGTGGGCACCTGGCTGGCATCGTCACCGGGATGCTCGTCGTCGCCGGAGGCGGCCTCGGCCATGGCGCGCAGGTAGTCGCGTTCGGCGGGGGTGGCGCGTTCGAAGCGGGAGCCGAAGAAGCCGACGGCGAGCTCGGCCTCGGCCTCGGGGGTGGCGACCCGGACGTCGTCGGCGGTGATCGGGCTGGCCGGGGCGAGGTCCCAGACGACCTTGCCGTAGGCCTGGATGAAATAGGGGTAGCCGCCGGTGAGCTCGTACATGGCGTCGAGGGCCTCGGCCTCGAAGGCTGCCTCCTCGTCCTCGGCGGGCAGGGTGAGCGCCAGGTCGGCGGCCTGGCGGTCGAGCCGGTCGATGCGGTTGTAGCGGAAGAGGCGTTCGGAATAGCTCTTGGAGGCGCTCAGCACCGCGGGCAGGTGGGGCAGACCGGCGCCGACGATCACCAGCGGCAGGCGCTGCTGGCTGATCTCGTGGACGGCGGCGCACAGCGCCGAGAGGTCGTCGGGGCGCAGGTCCTGCATCTCGTCGATGGAGACGGCCACGCCCACCCCCTGGTCTGCGGCGAGCCCGCCGATGTCGGTGAACAACTCCACCAGGTCGATCTCGATGTCACCGGAGTCGGCGCGGCCCTTGGCGGCGGGCACGGTGATCCCGGGATTCCAGCGCTCGCTGATCTTGGCGCCGGGCTTGGCCTCGCGCTCGACGAAGGCGCGGATGGTGCCCAGCACGGCATCGGCGTCGGGATGTGCGAGTTCCCGCACCGCCATGTGCAGGGCGGCGGCCAGCGGGCGCCTGATCGGCTGGTCGGGGCGCGCCTCGAACTTGCCGGTGCCCCACTTGGCCCGCACCGCCTGACCACGCAGGGCATTGAGCAGGACGGTCTTGCCGACGCCGCGCAGTCCGGTGAGCACGATGGAGCGTTCCGGGCGTCCCCGGGCAATGCGTTCCAGTACGACGTCGAAGGCGCGTAGTTGCTCGTCGCGGCCGGCGAGCTCGGGCGGGCGCTGGCCTGCCCCGGGGGCGTAGGGATTGCGGACGGGATCCATGGATCAGACTTTATGCGGGTCTCTACGAAATATTCGAGAGTTGTCCAGGTTGTGCGATCGCTGGTCCGCCGCTCGACGCCCTTCAGCCACTGGGGCCTCTACTCGGGCCCGACGGCGACAGGCCCCGAACAGATGTATTGCACGCCGGAGCAGGTGTGCCCTGGCTTGAGGGGATCTCGGCGCCCCGCCGGCTGACCTGCGGAGATGATCGTCCATTCTGCCGTAGTATTCCAAATTCGTTAGATTCGGTGAGACTCCAGCAGATTCGTGATCAGTGCCCCGGAATTCTTCCATCATCTAGTGATCCCTCTAGAGCATGGAAGATTCGGTCATCGGAAAGGTGTCCTGTCTGGATGGGCTCGGGCTGGCATCGATGCCCCCTGACGGACGCTCACGTGATTAAGGAAACTGAAACCTTTCCAAAATTGCCGCCTGGCGTGACAAGCAGTGGCATGTTTGCTTAGGCTGGCCTTACTTAGGTGAGCCTAAGCGCGATACTTCCGCCCAGTGATCCCACAAGACAGGAACCAACGATGCTCCGCCGCTTCCCCGCCGTCGTCGCCGCCACGATGGCCCTCGCCCTCGCCGCCTGTGGCCAGTCCAGCACCGAGCCCGCTGCCTCCACCGACGAGAAGGTCACCATCAAGCACGTCCAGGGAAGCACCGAGCTGCCGAAGAACCCCGAGAAGGTCGTCGTCCTCGACTACTCCAGCCTCGACTCGATGAAGGCCCTCGGTCTGTCCGAGAAGGTCGTCGGCGTCCCCACCAAGACGCTGCCGAAGTTCCTCGACGAGTTCAAGGACGAGGAGAATGTCGGCACCCTGCAGGAGCCCGACATCGAGAAGATCGCCGCCCTGGAGCCCGACGCGATCATCATCGCCGGCCGCACCGCCGCCAAGTACGAGGAGCTCTCCAAGGTCGCCCCGACGGTGAACCTGGCCGTCGACGGCACCAAGTACATCGCCTCCAGCAAGCAGAGCGTCACCAACCTGGGCACCATCTTCGACGTCGAGGAGCAGGCCGCCAGCAAGTTCGCCGAGGTCGAGAAGGCCATCGACGAGACCAAGGCCTCCGCCAGCAAGGGTGGCAAGAACCTGTTCGTCCTCACCAGCGGCGGCAAGCTCTCCGCCTACGGCCCCGGCAGCCGCTTCGGCTACGTCTACGACGTCTTCGGTGTGAAGCCCGCCGCCACCAACTTGAAGACCGAAAGCCACGGCCAGGCCATCAGCAACGAGTTCATCGCCACCACCAACCCCGACTCGATGTTCGTCATCGACCGCGACGCCACCATCGGCGCCCAAGGCCAGAGCGCCGCGAAGATCCTCGACAACGCCCTGGTCAACAAGACCTCGGCCGCCAAGAACAAGAAGATCACCTACCTCGACGGCTCCCGCTGGTACCTGTTGGGTTCCGGCCTCGACAACACCGTGGAAATGGCCAAGGAGCTCCAGGGAGGACTCTCGTGAGCCTGGTCCTCGACCGCGAGCAGACGGCCACGCGCCCGTCCCCGCACCGTGACCTGACCGCGCAGCCCGTCGTGCCCACCAGCACGGCGGGCTCCGCCGCGTCTGGAGCCACCCCCGTCGCCACCGCGGAAGTCACCCGGAGCCGCTCCGCCAGCCTCCCGATGGGCGTTCGCGGCCTGCTCGCCCTGGCCGCCGCCCTGCTCGTCATCCTCGGTCTCGCCGCCGCCTCCCTGGTGGTGGGTGTCGCCGACCTCGACGGCCACGTACTGCTGCACTCCCGCGTGCCCCGCACCCTCGCCCTGGTGCTCGCCGGCAGCGCCCTGGCCGTCAGCGGCCAGATCATGCAGCTGCTCACCCGCAATGTCTTCGTCGAGCCCTCCACCGCCGGCACGATGGAATTCGCCACCGCCGGCCTGCTCGTCAGCGCCCTGGTCTGGCCCGGCGCCCCGATGATCGCCAAGATGGGCTTCGGCGCCGTCGCGGCCCTGCTGGGCACCGCCCTGTTCCTGCGCATCCTGGCCCGTATCCCGCTGCGCGACATGCTCGTCACCCCGCTGGTCGGCATGATGCTCGGCGGCGTCGTCAGCGCCGGGGTCACCTTCGTCGCCTACCGCACCGACCTGATGCAGTCGCTCAGCTCATGGACCACCGGCGACTTCTCCGCCGTCCTCTCGGGCCGCTACGAACTGCTCTGGGTCGCCGGCGCGCTCACCCTGCTCGCCAGCTTCCTCGCCGACCGCTTCACCGTCGCCGGCATGGGCGAGGCCTTCACCACCAACCTCGGGCTCGACCACCGCCGCACCGTCATGGTCGGCATGGCTGTCGCCGCCGTCGTCAGCGCCACCGTCGTGGTCACCGTCGGGGCCCTGCCCTTCCTCGGCCTGGTGGTCCCCAACATCGTGCGCAGCGTCATCGGCGACAACTGCCGACGCAGCGTGCCGTGGGTGGCGCTGCTCGGCGCCGGCTTCGTGCTCGCCTGTGACCTGCTGGCGCGCCTGGTGATCCATCCCTTCGAGATGCCGATCGGCACCGTCATGGGCATCGTCGGCGCCGCCGCCTTCCTTGTCATCCTGCTGCGGGGGAGGCGTTGAGCAGCGCAGGCCTCACCCCGGCCCGTCGCCTGCTGCTGATCGCCCTGGCCACCATCGTGGCCGCCGGGCTCTACATCGGTCACCAGATGCCCAGCTCGGGCTACCTGGTGCAGCGCCGCGTCACCACCGTTGCCACCCTGCTGCTGGTGGCCGTGGCGATCGGCGTGGCCACGGTGCTCTTCCACACCGTCACCGCCAACCGCATCCTCACCCCCTCGATCATGGGGCTGGACGCGCTCTACCTGGCGCTGCAGACCGCCTCGGTCTTCTTCCTCGGCACCATCGGCCCCGGCAAGGGAGTCCAGTTCGTCGTCACCCTCGTGGCGATGGTCGCCTTCTCGCTGCTGCTCTTCCACGTGCTGCTGGTACGCCTCAACCGGTCCGTGACGATGATGGTGCTCGTGGGTGTGCTGCTCGGCGGGCTCTTCCGCGGCCTGTCCAGCTTCATGCAACGCCTGCTCGATCCCGACGCCTTCCTGGTGCTCAGTGACCGCTTCTTCGCCGACTTCACCGGCGCCCCGCTCGAGCTGCTCGCGATCAGCGCCGCCATCATCCTGGTGGCGGTCGTCTGGGTCTGGCGGCAGCGCCGCGAGCTCGATGTCGTCGCCCTGGGCCGCGACCTCGCCATCGGCCTGGGCGTCGACCACCGCCGTGCCAGCCTGCGCCACCTGGCCGTCGTCGCCCTGCTGGTGGGCACCTCCACCGCCCTGGTCGGCCCCACCATGTTCTTCGGCCTGCTCGTCGCCCACCTGGCCTACCGGCTGGTCGGCAGCCATCTGCACGCCCACACCCTGCCCGCCGTCGTCCTGCTCGGCGCCGTCACCCTGATCGGGGGCCAGTTCCTCTTCGAACGCCTGATGGGCTTCGAGGGCAGCCTGTCGATGGTGGTCGAGTTCGTCGGCGGCATCACCTTCATCGTCCTGCTCCTGCGATCGAGTGCCGGGAGGCCCGCATGATCACCACCGAGAAGCTCCAGGCCCGCTACGGCACCACCGTCGTGGTCGACGACGTGACGCTGGAGATCCCCGAGAAGGGGGTCACCGCATTGGTCGGCCCCAATGGCGCCGGCAAGTCGACGCTGCTGGCCATGATCTCGCGGCTGCTCGCCCCCGCCGAGGGACGCGTCCTGGTCAACGGCCTCGACGTCACCACCACCCCCAGCGACGAGCTGGCCCGCAAGCTCGCGATCCTGCGCCAGGACAACCACCTGGCCGTACGGCTGACCGTGCGCGACCTGGTGGCCTTCGGCCGCTACCCCCATTCCAAGGGGCGTCTGACCGTCGACGACCAGGCCCACATCGACGCCGCCCTGGACTACCTCGACCTCGCCCCGCTGGCCGGCCGCTTCCTCGATGAGCTCTCCGGCGGCCAGCGCCAGCGCGCCTTCGTCGCCATGGTGCTGGCCCAGGACACCGACCACATCCTGCTCGACGAGCCGCTCAACAACCTCGACATGGCCCACGGGGTGCGGATGATGCGCCAGATGCGCCGCGCCGCCGACGAGCTGGGCAAGAGCATCGTCATCGTGCTGCACGACCTCAATGCCGCCAGCGTCTACGCCGACCACATCGTGGTGATGGCCGATGGCCGCGTGGTGGCCACCGGCAGTCCGGCCGAGATCATGCAGGACGAGCTGCTCAGTGAGGTCTTCGGCCTGCCGATCCGGGTGCGCGAGATCGACGGGAACCTGATCGCGCTGCACTACGCGCGCTGAGCCCCTCTCCGGGGCCGCTCTGAGGGCATGTGGCGCAGGAATCGACACACATACGGCGGCGAAGGACATGTGAACGTGTCGTGCGCCGCCAGGGGCGCAATTTCGGCAGCGCGACCGCGCCAGCAGATCGGGCCAGCAGATCAGCGGCCGAGCAGGAAGCCCACGGCCTCGCGCGCCGTCCATCCCTGGGGATGGATCTGCAGCAGCTGACGTGCCCCCTCGAGGTCCTGGCCCAGGGTGATGCCCATGGCCTCCTTGTAGCCGTCCTTGCGCTCCTGGCCCAGACCGATGTTGGCGGTCAGGCAGTTGCACAGGCACTTGCGGCCCACCGTGTCCTCCAGCTTGCCGCCCTTCTTGAGGTAGGCGTCGACGGGTTCGGAGGCGCAGCGGTAACCGATGGTGCCGTTCTCGCGCTGGTAGGGCTCACGCAGGTAGCTCAGGTCACACAGGCGCGGACGGGCCTCGTAGACCTCGGGGTCGGACAGGGTGCCGGCCACCTGGGCGATCTTGAAGGGGAAGCCGGTGGGGGAGGCTCGGGGGTCATTGCGCACCTCGAGGACCCCCTCGCAGATCTCGTCGAGCATCTTCTTGCGGATGGGCTCGGTGAAGCCCGACTCGGCGGCCAGGGCGAAGACGGTGCCGCACTGGACGCCCTCGGCGCCGGCCTCGCGCACGGCCTGCACCTGCTCGGGGGTGGAGACGCCGCCGGCCACCCAGAAGGGCGAGCCGACCTGCTTCATCTTGGCGAGGTCGGCCAGGTCCCGGTCGGAGTAGATCGGGTCGCCTGCCTCGTCGAGGGTCATCTTGCCGCGCGGTGGGGCGGAGTGGCCGCCGGCCACCGGGCCCTCGACGACGAAGCCGAAGGGCTTGATCTTCTCGTCTCGGTTGAGGAAGTTGGCCAGCGAGTGCACCGAGATGATCGCCAGGAAGCGGGGCGTGGGCAGCGGGCTCATGGGCTGGCCGAGGATGGCGGTCGGGTCGGCCTCCTGCCAGGCCTCCTCGCCGCCTTCGACGCCGACGTGCACGCCGCCGGGGCGCCCGGCCGACAGGTCGCGCAGCAGCTGCGGGATCTCGCGCGGGATGCCGGCACCCATCAGGACGTAGTCGACGCCTGCGAGCACGGCACCGAGTGCACACAGCGGGGTGGCCATCTGGATCTTCTCCAGGAAGTTGATGCCGACGATGCCGTCGTGGCCCTCCTTGGCCAGCCAGGTCTCGACGAAATTGCCCACGACGGTCAGGTCGGCGACGGCCTGGCCGGGGTTGATGGTGATGGTGGGGATGGGGCGGTAGGGCGAGCCCTGGCGACCACCTTCCTGGAAGTACTTGTCCCAGACGCGCTCGGCCATCTCGGGGTAGGGGAAGGCGTCCAGTGCGCGACGGCAGTGACCGCCGGGGTCGCCGTCCTGGAGCTTGCGGGCCAGGACTGCGTCGAGAGCGGTGCCGGAGACGACGCCCAGCTCACCGGCGAGGCTCACCTCGCGGGCCAGCTGCCAGCTGGAGACGGCGACACCCATGCCGCCCTGGATGACGGTGGGAAGGGGGCGTTCGGTCATCTGGTCCTCCGAAGATACGCATCCGTAAGTTACGTGTGCGTAACCTACGGTAGCGTAGGGATTTCGGACTGGACAGTACCAATTCTTTGTCTGGCGGCAAGTGCCGGCCCCGAACAGTCCCAGCTCGGGGCCAGCACCCGCTTCACAGCGAGGTGTGTTCCGGGGTGTCCGGCTCGTAGGCGACATCGGCGAAGACCTCCTGCAGCCCCATCCACCACTGCTGGCGCGGACGGCGAAAGCGCGGGTCGATGTGCTCCATCAGATGCCCCAGGGGCGCCTTCTCGATCAAACCGCCGGTCAACCCGATGTAGTAGGAACCCGGATCACCCTGGGCCCAGCCCTCGTCCAGCGCCGTGATGGCGCGCGAGACCAGGCGGGTGGCCAGCAGACGGTCGAAGGGGGTCGGCGCACCACCCTGCTGCACGTGGCCCAGGATCGAGGAGCGCACGTCGAACTCCTCCTTGCCCTCCTCCTCCAGCAGCTTGGCCAGGAAGTCGGTGTCGTAGTGCTCGCTGGCCTCCTCGTTGCGGATGGCCAGGAAGAGCCGGCGCCCGCCCTCGAAGGAGCCGCGCAGCCATTCCATGTCGCGGTACAGGTCGCCCAGACTGATGCCCGTCTCGTGCAGGTAGACCCGCTCGGCACCGGCGGCCAGGCCACTGACCAGCGCCAGGTAGCCGCAGTAGCGGCCCATCGTCTCCACCACGAAGGCACGCTTGGTGGCGGTGCCCGACATCTTGATCCGGTCGATCGCGTCGACGATCACGTTCAGCGCGGTGTCGGCGCCGATCGCCAGCTCCGAGCCGGGGATGTTGTTGTCGATGGTGGCCGGGACGCACACGATCGGGATCTGGAAGGCCGGGTAGCGGTCGCGCTCGCTGTGCAGCAGGTGCGCGGCGCGGTAGGCATTCCAGCCACCGATCACCAGCAGTGCGTCCACCCTGTGGTCCTCCAGCGCCCGGCTGATCGAGTACAGGTGCTCCACCGACGGCACGGTGCGACGGATCCCCAGCTCGGCACCACCCTCGCCGGTCCAGCCCTCCACGTCGCTCCAGCCCAGCTCCTCGATCTCGCCGTCGCGCATGCCGACGAATCCATTGTGCACGCCCAGCATGGTGTGGCCACGGCTGATGCCCAGCCGCACCGCCGCCCGCGCCGCCGTGTTCATGCCCGGCGCCAGGCCACCGGCGTGCACGATCGCGATCCGCTTCGAGCTGCGGTCGGGATCCACCCTGGTGGGCTCGGCCAGCTCATGGAAGATCTGGCGCATCTCGGTGAAGGAGCCGCCCCGCAGCCGCATCGCCCCGGCGTGGTCACCGGCCTCGATCAGGCGCGGCACCTCACGGGTCTGCTCGACAGCCTTCATCAGCTCCACTGCCGCCACCCTGTTGCCGCGCAGACCCATCACCATGCCCGGGCTGTCGGGGGTGGCGGCGAGCACCTCCTTGGCAGCCTCGTGCCCCAGCCAGGTCGACGCCCACCGGTCATAGGCGCTGGGCTTGCCGCCGCGCTGCACGTGGCCCAGGATCGTCACCCGTGCGTCCTCGCCCAGCCTCTCCTCCAAGGTGGAGCGCACGTACTCGCTGGTGATCGGATTGCCTTCACGGTCCTGCGCACCCTCGGCGATGATGACGATCGAGTCGCGTCGCCCGGCATCCCTGCCCCGCTTGAGCTCGGCGCACATCTTCTCCTCCCAGCCCTCGGCCGGGGGGTTCTCGGGGATCAGGCAGTAGTCGCAGCCGCCCGCGACCGAGGCCATCAGCGCCAGGTAGCCGCAGTGGCGTCCCATCACCTCCACCACGAAGCTGCGCTGGTGGCTGGCGGCGGTGCTGGCCAGGTCGTCGATGGCGTCGACGATGCGGTGCAGTGCGGTGTCGGCGCCGATGGTCATGTCGGTGCCCACCAGGTCGTTGTCGATGGAGCCGACCATGCCGGCGATCATCAGCGTCGGGTGCGCCTCGGCCTGCTCGCGGGTGATGCGGCCCTCGGTGGCGAGCTCGTCGAGCAGCCCGGGCCACTCCTGGCGGAACATGTCCAGGCCCGAGAGCGAGCCGTCGCCACCGATCACGACCAGGCGGTCGATGCCGTGCCCGACGAGGTTGGCGGCGGCCTTCAGCCGGCCGGCGCGCTCCCGGAACTCCTTGCTGCGGAAGGTGCCGATCACGGTGCCGCCGCGGTGCAGGATGGAGCCAACGTCGTCCCAGCCGAACTTCTTGATGCCCTCGCCGCCGTCGATCATTCCCTGGTAGCCCTCGAAGATGGCGTAGGGCTCGGCACCCAGCCGGATCGCGGTGCGCACCGTCGCGCGCACGGCGGCATTCATGCCCTGGGCGTCACCGCCGGAGGTGAGGATTCCGAGCCGGACCGGCTCGTGGGGCTGGACAGGGGCGGGGGTCTGCTCGTCAGTGATCACCCTTCCATTCTGGCCGAGCGTGCCCGGGCAACAACCAGCGCGGGCCGGTTGTTGCCCGGGAATTCACCTGGGGTCAGGCCGGGGATGCTGTGGAGACCAAGGGATACTGGGAGGCCATGGCCCGCCCGGGCCGCCTGACGACGAGGGGAAGCTCTTCCATGTGGCGAAAGATCATGGTGGTCGTGCTCGGCCTGGCGATGGCCGCCAGCATGGGGCTCGGCGCGCTGAGCATGCAGCCCAGCGCCGAACAGAAGGCCCAGCAGCGCGCCGATGAGCTGATGACCAGCTATGACGAGCAGGCCCAGCGCTTCTGGACCACCGGCAGCAGCCAGTGGCCCGTGATCGAGCAGACCTTTGCCGGGGTGCGCGAGTCCGTCGCAAAGCAGGGCCTCGAGATCATCCGCGCCACCAGTGACAGCAGCATCGAGCAGGCGAGCCAGGACAATGGCCGCACCGTCGTCGAGGCCTCCACCCGCCTGGACTGGACGGTCACCGGCGACAAGGCCCCCGAGGGCGCACAGTCCGGCCACACCTACCGCCACGTGCTCACCTTCGACGAGGCCGGCACCCTGCTGTCGGACCAGGTGACACCCGAGGAGTGAGGGGCTCGTCCACAAACCACATCGAGAGCGGCCGTCGATGCACAGGGAGCATCGACGGCCGCTGCGGATGTGGTTTGTGGACGCGCGTGGTTTGTGGACGCGTGTGGAAGCCGCTCAGTCGTCGCCGGCGGCCAGCAGCTCGTCCACGTAGCACCAGCGCCAGGACTCCCCGGGCTCGATCGAGCGCATCGTCGCGTGGCCGGTCCGTTCGAAGTGTCGGGTGGCATGCATCCCCACCGAGGAGTCGCAGCAGCCCACGTGGCCGCAGTCCAGGCACAGGCGCAGGTGCACCGGGTCGGTGCCCTCCTGTTCACACTCGGCGCACACGCCCGGGGTCAGCGGCTCCACCCACATCGGGGCCCCGCCCAGGTGGTCACACGGCGCCTGCGGCAGGTGGGGGCGCAGCGGCGCGCGGTGGACCTTGCGGGCCGCCTCGGTGTAGTGGAAGATGCTGGCCTCCTCGACGTCGAGCGAGTTCAGCACCTGCGCCAGCACCTCGTGCTCGGCCTGGCCGGCATCCCGGATCTTCAGCACCGTGTCGCGCTCGGCGACGATCGCCTCGCTGCGCAGCCGGCGCCAGGTCTGCGAGGGGGTCTCCAGCTCGTCCTCGGTGCGGCCCAGGCGCTCCCAGACCGAGTTGATCCGCTGCTGGCCCAGCTCCTCGAGCCGCTGGACGGTGGACTCGTCACCGGGACGGGCCTTCTCGCGGGCCCGCTCCAGGCCAGCCGCCACGGCGTGCTGGTAGATGGTGGCCTCCTGCAGGGTGTCCTCGCGCGGGTCGGGACCGTGGACGCCGATGCGGCGGGCCACCATCGGCAGGGTCAGTCCCTGCAGCAGCAGCGAGCCGATCGTCACCGCCAGCGCGACCAGGATCAGCACCGAGCGGTAGGGCGTGTCCAGCGGCAGGGTGAGGGCGGCGGCCAGCGTGACCACGCCGCGCATGCCGGCCCAGCTGATCACCACGGACTCGCGCGCCGGGGTGGTCTGGCGGGTCGGGCCGATGTGCACCAGCAGGCGGGTGCCCAGCACCCACACCACGCGCAGCACCACCACGGCCAGCAGGCTGGCAGCACAGACGGCCAGCACGTCGAGGGTGCTCAGGTCGCTGCCGCGGGCATTGTTGACGATGGTGCGCACCTGCAGGCCGATGAGCAGGAAGACGGCATTCTCGAGCAGGAACTGGATGGTGTGCCAGTTGACCCGCTGCGCCAGCCGGGTCTGGCCCGACTGGATGCGCGGTGAGGTGTGGCCCAGCACCAGGCCGGTGACCACCACCGCCAGCACGCCTGAGCCGTGCAGCTCCTCGGCGGGCACGAAGGCGATGAAGGGCGCCAGGATGCTCAGCGTGGTTCCAGTGACGGCATCCTCGGTCAGGCGCATGCACAGCCCCATCACCTTGGCCACCACCAGCCCGACGACGACGGCCACCACCACGGCCCGGACGAAGTCGAGCAGCACCCCGCCGATGGTCACGCTGGCACCCATCGCGGCGATGGCGGTGCGCAAGGTCACCAGGGCGGTGGCGTCATTGACCAGGCTCTCGCCCTCCAGCACCGAGACGACCCGCCGTGGCAGGCCGACGGAGCGGGCGACGGCACTGGCCGCCACCGCGTCCGGGGGTGCGACGACGGCGCCGATGGCGAAGGCGGCCGGCCACGGCACGTCGATCATCGAGTGCACCAACACGCCCACCCCGGCGGTGGTGAACAGCACGAGGCCGATGCTGAGCCAGCCGATGGCGGGGATGTTGCGCCGGAAGTCCACCAGCGAGGTGTTGATCGCCGAGGCGTAGAGCAGCGGCGGCAGGGCCCCGATGATCACCATTTCGGGAGAGAGCTCGGGGGCGTGGATGCCGGGGAGGTAGCTGCCCAGCAGGCCGACCACCAGCAGGGCCAGGGGGGCGTTGAGACCGGTGCGCCGGCAGGCGGCGGTGACCGCGAGGACGACCACGAGGAAGGCGGTCACCCCCAGTACGAGATGTTCCATGGTCGAAAGTGTGACAGCGCCCAGAACACTGTCCGCACCACCTCGTCGCGTGCGAACGCGGCCCCGCCCCCCGGGTGGAGGTGCGGCGGACGAGGAGTTTCAGTCGGTCGCCGCCCGGCTCGGGGGCACCTGGGTCTCGGGGGCCGGTTCGGGCAGGGGGGCGCGCACCAGCAGCGCTCCCGGCTCGACGCGTACCCGCATCATGCGGTGCCGGCCCATCGGGTCGCCGTCCACCTGTACCCGCCGAGGGCGTCGCACCCGTACCACATAGGACTCGGCCTCGCTCTGGTGGATCGACGGGTGTCCCCGGTGGCTTCGGGTGAGCAGGTGCCACAGCGCCGCCGTCCAGCCGAGCAGTCCCTTGGGGGCGAACAGCAGCAGGTCGAGCAGTCCGTCGTCCACCCGGGCGGCCTGCAACAGGGCGACGCCGCCCTGCACCGATCCGCAGTTGCCCACCAGGACGCTGCGCACGTGCTGGTCGTGGCGCTGGCCGTCGCTGGCGGTGACCCAGGCGTGCATGCCGCGGGTGAACAGCTTGGAGGCGCCGGTGAGCCCATAGCCGAGCCAGCCGAGCCGGGCCTTGACCGCCTCGGAGGTGTCGGCCATCGTCTCGGCGTCCAGCCCCATCCCGACCATCACCAGGAAGGCCTGTTCGGGGAGGTGGTCCAGGCGCACCATGCCCACGTCGATGGGGCGATCGCCGGCCTGCAGCGCTGCCTCGAAGGCCTCGGACACACCGCTGATGGGGGTGCCCAGGTTGCGGACCAGCAGGTTACCGGTGCCTCCGGGCAGCAGGCCCAGGGCGGTGCCGGTGCCGGCCAGTTCGCTGGCGACGGTGCGCGCCGTCCCGTCGCCGCCCAGGGCGCAGACCAGTTCCGCGCCGGACTCGAGGGCCTGGCGGGTCTGGCCTGCACCCGGGTCGTCGGCGGTGGTCTCGAGCCACAGCAGCTCGTGGCCGTGGCTGCGGGCGATCTCCTCCAGCTCGTCGCGCATCGAGGGGATGTCGGACAGCTTGGTGGGATTGGCCACCACCGCGATCATGCTCACCGCCCCACGGTAACCGCCTGGTCAACCAGTCGTCGTGCCCAGACCATGCCGAGGTCGCTGGCCGGATGGTCCAGGGTGTCGTTGCCGATCACCACGTCCTCGATCGGCAGCCCGATCATCGACAGCCCGGGGACGGGTGTGCCGCCGGCGTCGATGCACTGGGCCTGCGGGGTGATGTCGAGGCCGCGGCGCCCGTGGGCGACGCGCACCAGTCCCTGCCGGGCCAGCGAGTCCACCAGCGGCGTGCGGGCGCTGCGCATGCCCGGGGGGCTGAGCAGTGCGTCGATGACGACGTCTGGTTGGCTGTCGCCCTCGGGGATCCCGGTGACGTGCGAGTCGATCTGGACGCCGGCCTCGAGCCAGGACAGGTCGATGATGCCGCGCTCGCACAGCCCGGCCAGGCGGATGGCGGCCGGTAGCGGCGGCCCGAAGGAGAAGCGCTCCAGCACGTTGACCGCGCGCAGGTATTCCTGCCACACCTCGGGATCGGGCACATGGAAGGAGAGTTGCTTGATGGCCGTGTTGCGCAGCCGTGACCAGGCCCAGCCCAGCATCCAGCCGGGGCCTGGGCGGCGGGCCCGCTCCGCGACCGCGATGGAGCGGTGCAGTGAGGCCAGGGCACGCGAGCGTTCCGGCAGGCCGGGCTCCCAGCCGGTGTCCAGCGTCGAGGTGGTGTCCTGTTCGGCCTGGCTTCGCTCGACGCCGGTGAGCACCAGCATCTCGACGGCGGCCTGGCGGACGGTCTCGATGACGGCGATGGGGTCCTCCGGCATGGAGCGGCCCAGAACCTCCAGCAGCTCCTTCTCGTCGGGAAGCGGGTCGAAGCCGTGGACGGGGGTGGCGTGGGCCAGGCGTCCGGAACGTCCCACCGGCAGGATACGGGCGGGCCAGCGCGAGGGGTCGCGCCCCTCGGTGAGGTCTGCGACGACGTCGACGAAGGTGAGCCCGGCGCCGCGGGTGGCCACCGTGCAGCCCGGGGGCACGTGCTCCTCGTCCAGCCACTCGGTGACCGGGTAGACCTTCTCCACCAGTCGGGTGGACTGGTCGGGATTCCACTGGTGCGGGAGCCGCTGGTCGTGGTCGGGGGCGTGGCCGGTGGCCAGCAGCACTTCGTCGACCACCTGCGGCATGGAGGCGCTGACCAGCCAGCCGTTCTCGGCCGACGTGGCTGCGGGCGACGTCGATGGCCGGGTGGATTCCCTGGTCACGCAGCCACTGGGCCAGCGGGGGCAGCGGGGGCAGGTGGACCTGGCTGGGGGCGATGTTGAGCCGCATGTGATCGGGCTGGTCCATCTGGAAGCCGGCCCCGCCGCCGGGCGGGTACGGGTCGTAGCAGTGCACCTCGAGGGGTTCGTCCCCCCTCCACTGGGTGACGAGGTCGCAGAGGGCATGGATGCCGCGCGGGCCCTGCCCGATGATTGCCACCTTCATCGGATGGAGTCGCTGTCGACGGGACGGGAAACGGGGGTGGTGGCGGGGGGGGAGAACATGGTCCCCATCATGATCCACGAGTCGGGCTCCTCGGCAACGCCGCACGGGACGATTCCTTGCCATGCAGGAAATCGGGTCATCTGTTCCAAGTAGTGGTCGGGGTGCTTCATCCAGTGGGCGGCCCACGTGTGCAGGGTGGTAGCGTTGAGGCATGTCGTTGAAGCGTCACATGATGCAGCACACCCCGTACGCCATGGGCGTTCGGGCCGGTTGTCGCTGACCGACGCCCCCGGGCCCCAGGCCACCGAGGAGCGCCGCTCCCCACCCCGCACGACCCGTCTCCGGGTCCGTCCCGGCCCACGACATGGCCACCCGCAGATGCCGCTGGACAAGTGTCACTGGACAGGTGTCACCGAACAGTCCTGCACCAGTGGCCGTCGCACGCCGGGGACCACATCACGACTGCCGCAACGGCACCCATGAACACCCGCATCCCACGCCACTGGAGGACCCATGTCCACGCCCGTCCCGCCCCACTCCGACCGCGAGGTCGACGACGTCGTCAATGCCCACTCCCGCCGCCGCCCCGGCTGGGTGGTTCCGGTGGCCGTCCTGGCCGCCCTCGCCCTGCTCGGCGCCCTGTTGTGGGGGCTGACCAGCCGCAAGTCCCCCGAGCAGCCCGCCGCACCGGCCGCGAACCCCAGCTCGGAGCAGGCCGTCGCCGGCAGCGCCCGCACCGTCGAGCAGATCAAGGCCGACGGCACCGTGCGGCTGGGCGTCTTCAGCGACAAGGCCCCCTTCGGTTCCGTCGACGCCAACGGCAACTACGTCGGCTACGACATCGTCTACGCCGAGCGGATCGCCAAGGACCTCGGAGTGAAGGCCGAACTGGTGCCGGTCGAGGCCGCCAGCCGCGTCGAGTTCCTCACCAGCGGCAAGGTCGACGCCATCCTGGCCAACTTCACCGTCACCCCCGAGCGCCAGCAGAAGGTCGACTTCGCCAAGCCCTACATGAAGGTCTCCCTGGGCGTGGTCAGCCCCACCGAAGCCCAGGTCACCGAGGCTGCCCAGCTGAAGGACAAGAAGGTCATCGTCGTCAAGGGCACCACCGCCGAGACCTACCTCACCAAGGAGCACCCGGAGCTGCAGCTGCTGAGCTTCGAGCAGTACACCGAGGCCACCAATGCCCTGCTCGACGGCCGCGGTGACGCCTGGGTCACCGACAACACCGAGGCCCTGGCCTTCAGCCTGCAGAACCAGGACAAGTTCGTCACCGGGATCTCCACGCTCGGCCCCACCGACACCATCGCCGCCGCCGTGCAGAAGGGCAACACCAGCCTGCGCACCTGGCTCGACGAACAGATCGTCGAACTGGGCAAGGAGGACTTCTTCCACGCCAACTTCGACAAGACCCTCAAGCCTGCCTACGGCGAGGCCGCCAAGGCCGACGACCTGGTCGTCGAGGGCGGCAAGGCCTGACGGTGCAGCTTGACGTGATCGAGCGATACCTGCCGCTCTACGGCCAGGCAGCACTGGTGACCCTGCAGATCTCCCTGCTCGGCATCGTGCTCGCCCTGGCCGTGGGGCTGGTGGGGGCGCTGCTGCGCGAGGCGCGCGTGCCGGTGCTCTCCCAGCTGGTGGCCGTCTATGTGGAGGTGGCCCGCAACACCCCGCTGATCGTGCAGCTCTTCTTCATCTACTTCGGCCTGCCCAAGGCGGGCGTGCTGCTCTCGGCCACCACCAGTGCCGTGGTGGGCCTCGCCTTCCTGGGCGGTGCCTACATGACCGAGGCCTTCCGCAGCGGGCTGGAGTCGGTGGGGCGCATCCAGTGGGAGTCGGCGACCAGCCTGGGCATGGGGCGCGGCCAGGTGCTGCGCAACGTCGTCGTGCCCCAGGCCGTGAGCCGGTGCATGCCCGCCCTGGTGGCCAACACCATCTTCCTGGTGAAGGAGACCAGCGTGGTCAGCGTCGTCGCCCTGCCGGACCTGGTCTTCCGGGCCAAGGAACTGATCGGCCGCGAGTACAACACCCCGGAGGCGCTGGTGCTGCTGGTGGCCTTCTACCTGCTCATCCTGTTGCCGATCTCGCTGCTGGGCCGCTGGCTCGAAGGGAGGGTCCGCCATGCCGAGTTCGGGAATTGAGGTGCTCCTCGAGGGGCACAACTTCCTGCGCCTGCTGCAGGGCCTGTGGGTGACGGTCTCCATCGCCCTGTCCGCGATGGCCGTCTCCGTGGTGCTGGGCACCCTGCTCGGCGTGGTGATGACCAACCGCAGCCGTGGCGTCCAGCTGGTCACCCGGCTCTACCTGGAGTTCGTGCGGATCATGCCGCAGCTGGTGCTGCTCTTCGTGGTCTACTTCAGCCTGTCCACCAGCGCCGGCATCAACCTGGGCGGACGCACCGCCGCGGTGATCGTCTTCGTCGTGTGGGGCACCGCCGAGATGGGCGACCTGGTGCGCGGCGCCATCGAGTCCATCCCGCGCCACCAGCGCGAGAGCGCCCTGGCGCTGGGCATGACGCGCTCCCAGGCCATGCGCACCGTGGTGCTGCCGCAGACCCTGCGCAGGCTGCTGCCGCTGGCGATGAACCTGACCGCACGCATGGTGATGACCACCTCGCTGGTGGTGCTGATCGGCGTTGTCGAGGTGCTCAAGACCGGCCAGCAGATCATCGACGCCAACCGCTTCAGCCATCCCGACGCGGCCCTGTGGGTCTACGGGGCCATCTTCGGGCTCTACTTCCTGGCCTGCTGGCCGCTGTCGATGCTGTCGCGTCATCTCGAGAAGAAGTGGAAGGACCAATGAGCACCCACCAGGACATCCCCGACGAGCGGTCGGCCGACGCGCCGGCGCCGCTGCTGCAGGCCAGCGACGTGCGCAAGACCTATCCCAACGGCGTCACCGCCCTCGACGGCGTCGATCTTGCCGTGGGACGTGGCGAGGTGGTCGTCGTGGTGGGACCCTCGGGCTGCGGAAAGTCGACCCTGCTGCGCACCCTCAACGGGCTGGAGGAGATCCAGGGCGGCACCATCACCCTCGATGGGACCCAGCTCGGATCCCGCCAGCTGCCGTGGACCGCGGCCCGGCAGCGCATCGGCATGGTCTTCCAGAGCTATGAGCTCTTCGGCCACCTCAGCGTCATGGACAACCTGCTGCTGGGGCCGCTCACGGTGCAGAAGGCCAACCGCCCCGAGGCGGCGCGCCGGGCAGCCCAGCTGCTCAAGCGGGTGGGCCTGCTGGACCGGGCCGACGCCTTCCCGCGGCAGCTGTCCGGCGGCCAGAAGCAGCGCGTGGCGATCATCCGGGCGCTGATGATGCAGCCGGAGGTCCTGCTGCTCGACGAGGTGACCGCCAGCCTCGACCCGGAGATGGTGCGCGAGGTGCTCGACGTGGTGGCCGAGCTGGCCCGCGACGGCATGACCATGGTGATCGTCACCCACGAGATGGGATTCGCCCGCAGCATCGCCGACCGGATCGTCTTCATGGACCACGGCAAGGTGGTGGAGCAGGACAGCCCCCTGGGGTTCTTCACCGCCCCGAAGACCGAGCGGGCGCGCCAGTTCCTCAACATCTTCGAGTACGAGATCTGAGGCGCCGCCCGGGCTCGGGTGGCTGGGCGGATGGGTGGCTGGGCGGCTGCCTCAGGGAGCCAGCCGGTCGCGCTGCCAGGCGCCGTCGACGAGCTGGTAGCGCAGCCGGTCGTGCAGGCGGCTCGGGCGGCCCTGCCAGAATTCGACGAGCTCGGGGACCAGCCGGTAGCCGCCCCACTGCGGCGGGCGCGGCACTTGGTCACCGAAGCGCTCGGCGGCGGCGCGCTGGTTGGCCTCCAGCACCTCGCGCGAGTCGATCGGCTCGCTCTGCGGGGAGGCCCAGGCCTCCAGCTGCGAGGCCACCGGCCGCACCGCGAAGTAGTCGTCGGAGACCTGGGCGGGCACCTGCTCCACCCGGCCCTCGACGCGCACCTGGCGCTCCAGCTGCGGCCAGTGGAAGAGCAGCGCGGCCTGCGGGTTGGCGGCCAGCTCGCGGCCCTTGCGCGAGGTGTAGCTGGTGAAGAAGACCAGGCCCTGGTCGTCGACCTCCTTGAGCAGCACGATCCGGCTCGACGGGCGGCCGTCGGCCCCGACGGTGGCCAGCGTCATCGCATTGGGGTCGAGGATGTCGCTGGCACTGGCTGCCTCGAACCAGGCCCGGAACTGCTCCAGCGGATCGGCCGCGCTGGCGGCCTCGTCCAGGGCCTCGCCCTGGTAGTCACGTCGCATGCCATGGATGTCCATGACCCTGATCCTAGGACGGGCCCCTGATCCCAGGACGGTCTGGATAGCGTGGAGCCATGAGCCAGCTCCACGACGACCACCTGAGGGTCCTGTACCGCGAGATCCTGCGCCCCGCCTTCCCCGACGACGAGCTGGTCACCGAGGACGACTTCCTGGCCGGGTGCCGCCGGCAGGACTACCTGTTGCACGAGCTGACTGATGACGGGCAGACCGTCGCCCTGGCGGTCGCGGAGCACCATCCCGCCTCGCAGGTGCTGTTGTTCAGCTGGCTGGCGGTGCGGCCGGGGGTGCGCGGCGGTGGCTTCGGCGGGCGCGTCTTCGACGCTGCCCTGGCCGCATGGGAGGAGCTGCTGCACCCTGTCCTG
>NZ_JBHWOO010000215.1:0-3832 GCF_043424415.1 Luteococcus sp.
GTGTCCGCCGAGCATGTCGAACAGTCCCCAGTCGTTGGGCTGTTTGAGCTTGACCTCGTGCACGTGGCCGTTGGAGTTGCCGGCGTACCAGCCGATGGCGTCGAGTTCGCCGTGGCGTGGCCCGGTGGTGCCGGCGCGGCAGGTGAATTGCCACTCGGCGTCGGTGGGGAGCCGGTAGCCGTCGGCGTGGTGCTTCCAGTCGACGATCCAGTCGTCGTGTTCGGGCTCGCTGTGGGCTCGCCACTGTGTCGGTGCGGGAAGCTCGCGGTGCCGGATCGTGTACACGGGTGTGAGTCCCTCGTGCATGGACAGTGTGTTGCAGAAGGTGATCGCGTCACGCCAGCTCACGTCCGTCTGTGGCAGGGCCGTCTCTTCCGGGACGACGGTGCCCCCGGTCACTTGGGCCCAGAGGCTGCGCGTGACCACCGTGGTGGCCAGTTCGAAGGGTTCGACGCGCACCGTCCAGGACGTGCCCGTGGAGCGATCGACGACGTGCTCTTCGACGGGGCCGAGGAGGGGTAGCGCCACCATCTCCACATTCATGGCTGCCATCGTCGCATGCTTGTCGGCAGGGCGACCGATCGTGAATTCCCAGCGGGTGTGGTGACCGACACGGTCGCATGTCACGCCTGGCCGTGTGGCTGATCCTGCGCTGATCGGCGTCCAGCCGGTGAGGGTGGACGAGGTGATCCAGCGGTTGCCGTGAGCAGGCGGCGCGATGTGCTGGTACGGGTTCTATTGCCAGGTTGCCTGGTCAGGGTTGATTCCGTGGGCTGCGGCGTTGTGGTTGATGGCGTGGTGTAGCCAGGTGGCCAGTCCGGGGCGGATGGTGTCGTAGTGGCGCCTGAAGTCGGGGTTGTTGGCGAACAGCCTGCCCAGGCAGACGTGCATCTGACGGGTGATGGGGAACAGCTCACTGAAGACGTGGCGGTGGCATTCGACGAGGTCACTGGCCGTGGGGCGGTCGGGTGGGAGGTTGCTGTCGATCGCTGCGGCGAAGCGGTCTTCGAGTGCGTGCATGCGCTGGGCGAGTTCGGCCCATTGTGTGGCGGAGCGGGTGGCGGAGCGTTCGGCGAATTGGGCCCATTGCAGGGTTGATCCCCATTGTTGGCGGGCGTCGTTGGCGTGGTGGGGGTTCCAGTCGTCGCCGAAGAGGGCTGTCTGCTCGTCGGGGGTCAGGAGGATTCCTTCGCGGTGGGCAGTGCTGATGCGTTCGAGTTGGTTGTCGAGGTCGGTGAGTTCGTCGATGCGTTGGGCCAGGAGTCGTCGCTGTTGGTCGAGGGCGGGGATGATCTGGTCGCTGGGGCGTTGCAGCAGGTCGCGGATGTCTTCGAGTCCGAGGCCGGCGCGTTGGTAGGCGACGATTCGCAGGATGCGGTCGATGTCGGGCTGGCTGTAGAGGCGGTAGCCGGCGGGGGTGCGGCTTGAAGGCGTGAGGAGCCCGATGTCGTCCCAGTGGTGAAGGGTGCGCACGGTGACGCCGGTGGCGCGCGCGGCCGCTCCGACGGTCATGCCCTGTTCGCCGGGGGCGTCTGCTTGGCTCATGGGTTCAGTCTTGCCGAGCCAGGCGGATTCCCACGGCTTCGAGGTTGCGTGCCTGGTCGGATTCTGGGTCCCAGGGCTTGGCGGCGGTGAAGACGATGCGGGCACCTTCGGGGGTGGTGAGTTCAAGGTCTCGGGTGTTCCACGGGGTGTCCTGTGGACCGGTCACGTTCGTCCCGGCCTGACGGCAGCGGTTGGCGATGTCGTCCAGTTCGCCCAGGAGGCAGGCGAAGCTCGTGAGTGGCTGGCCGGGAACCACTCGGGTGGGGTCGTTGGAGGGGACCAGCAAGACGTCCTGGAAGGCCCAGCGGCGCAGGTGCACGAGGCGACCGGGGATGCTGAACAGTTCGAAGAAGTCGAGGGTGTGGGTCCAGAAGTCCACGGATGCGGCGAGGTCTGGGCTGGCGAGGGTGACGAACATGGGCATGGCGTAGATGCCGCGGAAGGGTTCTGGTGCGACGGCATCGGGCCCGGGCGCCGGGACGGGGCTCGCGTCGAATGCGTTGAAGTAGTTGCTCATGCCCTTCACTGTCAGCCCTGACGCAGCGTGAGGGTCAAGTCACCCCCCGTCCGCTGGTCGTGGAGCTCGAGCGGTAGGAACTTCTCCCTTTTTGGGGGAACGCTGCCGTGGCTAGGCGTTTCTCCGACCGACGGTGGCGTGTTTCCCCTGCGTTCCCCCATCGGACTGGGCTGTGGAGGAACGAAAGTGAGGACGTTGTTGTGTCCATCTGTGTCCATGACAGGCACCCACGACAGGGAGATGGACATGGACACGTTGCGCGAGGCGCTGGGCACTGAGGTTCTGCTGCAGGCGGCTGATCGGCTGGCCCCGGGGTGGGGGATCAGTCATCCGGACCTGGGCTTGCTGAGGTCGGTCGACGACTTTCGACGCGCGTCGCGGACGGGCGATGTGATGGCCCGTGATGATGTGCTGATCGCGCTGGCGGGGTTGGCTCATGTGGAGGGTGAGAACTGTCCGGAGGCGGCGGCTGTGTTGTGCGAGTTGTTGATTCCCGTGACGCAGCAGCAGCTTCGACAACCGATGCCTGGCACGCATCAAGTCACTACGGCAGTCCTCCCTAGCCCTCACGAGGTCACGGGCAGCCTCGGTGAGCTCATCGGGAACGGTGACCGCCGAGTAGGCGTCCAACCGGAGCAGCATCGAGAGGTGTTCAGCGTCGATCGCATCGGTCTTCACCCGACTACCAGATGGACGTTGGAGTTTCGACGGGGCCGCGACCACCGTTCGGATGTCATTGCCCAGCAAGGTCCGGGCCAGACCGTAACCCGTCGGGCCCGCCTCATAGATCACCGCCGCTGGGCCGGGCAGGGCCTTGATCCAGGCCGTCACTTCCACAGGGTCGGGGCAGAGTCGGGCTTTGAAGATCTCGCCGGTCTGGACGTCCATCGCATGCGCCACCACGGAGCGGGCATGCACATCCAGACCAACACTCGTACGCTCGGTAAACAACCGGGGCCTCCCACGTATGTCGGAAAGGCCAGACAGGCCCACCCTGTCCGGCAACCCACGAATCGTTGCGCGGCGAGGCCCCGGCCTGCCAGAGCTCTCACCCCTGAATCGGGGTCACCCATACCGTCTAGGATGGCGGCATGTCCGATGCGCCGAAGCCACCCGTCCCCCCTGCCCCGGGAGCGCCGTCCGCTCCGGTGGCGCCCAGCGTGCGCCTGGCCATGCCGGCCGAGGCCCTGCAGATCGTCGAGATCCAACGCCGCGCCTGGGTGGGCGACCAGCTCAACCGCCGGATGCTCGACGAGGTCGACGCCGAGCAGATGGCCGAGGTCTGGCACCAGGCGATCACCCGTCCGCCGCTGGCGCACTTCCGAGTACTGGTGGCGATCCAGCCCTTCGGCGCAGCCGAACCCGGTGACGAGCCGGGCAGCACCCGCCAGCGCACCCGGGTCTGCGGCTTCGCGGCCATCGGCCCCAGCGACGACCCCGACGCGGATGTCACCGACTCGCTGGTGGCCGAGTTCACCGTCGACCCGTTGCTGACCGGTCAGGGCCACGAGGATCGGCTGATGCACGCCGTGGTCGAGACCATGCAGGCCGACGGCTACGAACGGGCCACCTGGTGGGTGCGCTCCGATGACGATGCCCTGCGCGCCTGGCTGGTGGAGGGTGGCTGGGCGGCCGACGGGGCACACCGCGAGGTGGGCACCGAGGACGGCATCGTGCGCGTCAAGCAGGTACGCCTGCACACCGACATCCGCAAGGACTGACCAGGAGACCACGCGAAGGTGCCCGCCCCCTGCCACAGGGTGCGGGCAC
>NZ_JBHWOO010000216.1:0-7782 GCF_043424415.1 Luteococcus sp.
GTCGTGCAGGCCGGTGACGTCGTCCACGACGGCGACCCGCTGGTGATGATCGAGGAGAGCTGAACCATGGATGATCCCCTGATGCCCGTCTTCGGACGAGTCCTGACCGCAATGGTCACCCCGATGGACGCCGACGGCGCGGTGGACATCGCCCGGGCCCGCCAGCTGGCCGCCCGCCTGGTCGACGAACAGTCCAATGACGCGCTGGTCATCAACGGCACCACGGGCGAGTCGCCCACCACCACCGAGCAGGAGAAGGCCGCCCTGGTGGCTGCCGTCGTGGAAGAGGTCGGTGACCGGGCCCAGGTGTTGGCCGGCGTCGGCAGCTCCGACACCCGTCACACCATCGAGCTGGCCCGCCAGGCCGCCGATGCCGGCGCCGACGGCCTGCTGGTCGTCACGCCCTACTACCTGCGTCCTCCCCAGCGGGGCATCCTGCAGCACTTCCTGTCCGTCGCGGATGCCACCGAGCTGCCGCTGATGGCCTATGACATCCCGCACCGGGCGGGCGTGCCCATCGAGGAGCAGACCCTGCTGGCCATGGCCGAGCACCCCCGGATCGTCGCCGTCAAGGACGCCAAGGGCGACCTGGCCTCCAGTTCCAGGGTGATCGCCGGCTCCACGCTGGCCTACTACTCGGGCGATGACGCGATGACGCTTCCCCTGCTCGCAGTGGGCGGCGTGGGCGTCGTGGGCACCTCCACCCACTTCACCGGCACCCGTACCCGCGAGATGGTCGCGGCCTTCGTCTCCGGCGACGTGGAGCGTGCGCTGGCCCTGCACCAGTCGCTGCTGGGCGTCTACTGCGGTGTCTTCGCCACCCAGGGCGTGATGCTGGTCAAGGCCGGCCTGGCCCACCAGGGCTTCGACGTCGGTGGCGTGCGCGCCCCGCTGCCGCAGCCCACCGAGGACGAGGTGCGGACCTTCGCCGCCCTGCTGGACGCCGCAGACCTGTGACGCGCCACGGGAACGATCGGCGCTGGCCGATCGTTGCCCCGTGTGACGAGAGGATGTCGATGTTTCGCAAGACGCGCCAGGCCCCCCTCGAGGAGCGGCCCGCTGCTGCCCCCGTGCAGTGGACCCCGCCCACCTGGGAAGAGCTGGTCCGCGACCACTCCGACCAGGTCTATCGGCTGGCGCTGCGCCTGACCGGCAACCCGCATGATGCCGAGGACCTCACCCAGGACGTCTTCGTGCGCGTCTTCCGCTCCATCAGCTCCTTCACCCCCGGGACGCTGGAGGGCTGGATCCACCGCATCACCACCAACCTCTTCCTGGACCAGGCCCGTCGCCGCCAGAAGATCCGCATGCAGCCGATGGCCGAGGCCAGCGAGCGCGTGGCGGGTGAACTGGCCTCCCCGGGCCAGATCTACGACGACGCCAGCATGGACGCCGATGTCACCGCCGCCCTGGCCGCCCTCGCCCCCGAGTACCGGGTCTGCGTCGTGCTGTGCGACATCGAGGGACTCAGCTACGAGGAGATCGCGCAGGTGCTCGACGTGAAGCTCGGCACCGTGCGCAGCCGGATCAGCCGAGGGCGCGCCCAACTGCGCGTCGCCCTGGCCCACCGTCGCCCCACCGCCGACCGGGAGCGCTACCTGGGCGTCGACCGTGCCCATGACGAACTGCTCGGTGCTGGCCAGGGGTGACCATGGTCAGGGGGATCAGGTTCCACGACGAGTTCGACTGCCGCCGGGCCCGGCGACAGCTGGCCGCCTATGCCGACCAGGCGCTGGAGACCGGTGAGCGCGAAGCGGTCGCCGGTCACCTCGTGGGCTGTGAGCAGTGTCGCAGCGAGCTCGCCGAGATGACCCAGACTCGTGCCCTGCTGGGGATCGCGGCCCGCAGTTCCGGTCCCGCGTCCGCCCCGAGCGGGCTGGCCGACCGGCTGGTGGCCATTGCCGGCGAGCAGGCCACGGACCAGCTGTGGTTGCGCCCCGAGGGCGACGGCCAGCTGCCGAGCCGCCGTCGCCAGGTGCGCCAGCGGGTGCTGATGGGGGCCGCGGCCGCCAGCCTGGGCGTCGCGGGGGCGGTGGGGGCCGCCATGCTCTCGGCGCCGGAGCTCACCGGGATCTCCGATCCGGACGCCTCGCGGGTGGCGAGCCTGGGGCTGCCGCACGTCGAGAGCGCGGCCCACCGGGCCGTGCTGGACGAGATGGCGGCGGGGTGGACATCGGTGGACATCGAGGAGATGCCCGCGGTCTTCACGGCCCAGACAGCCCTGGTCGGCTCGCCCGGCGCAGAGGACCACGCACCGTGCCCGCCGCGCGCCGACTGCCCCGAGCAACTGGCCGGCCTGCCCCTGGTGCTGCGCGAGCACCTGGACGACCAGCCCACCACGATCCGCAGCACCTTCGCCGACCGTCGAGAGGCGCTGGTCCTGGTGCAGCAGCGCGGGGTGCTGGTGGCCGAGGCGGGACGCCAGGGCTGCGACCACCTGTGGCAGTCGGGCCAGTGGGTCCACTGCCTGGTGCTGGCCCACGGCGACGAGGCCCTTGCGGTGCAGGCAGAACAGGAACTGCCCCGCCAGGCCCCGGTCACCGGCGACATCGATGACCAGCTGGTGCTGGGCCTGCGCAGTCTGGTGGGGGAACGTGGCCGCTGAGCGCGGCAGCCAGCGCCCGTCGCTTTTTCGTGACCGACTTGCGGCTCGCTAGGCTGGCCGCGTGAACAACATCGGCCTCCCCGAAGTTCTGATGGTGGTGATCCTCGCCGTCATCATGTTCGGGCCGGAGAAGATCCCGGAGCTGAGCCGCAAGGCCGCCCGGGTGGTCTTCTTCCTGCGGGGCATCGCCAACAACGCCCAGGACCAGCTGCGTGCCGAGCTCGGCCCCGAGTACGCCAACCTGGACATCCGCGACCTCAACCCCAAGACCTTCGTGCAGAAGCACCTGCTGGAGGACCTGCAGGGCGACATCGACGAGATCCGCTCCGACCTGTCCGAAGTGCGCAGCGATCTGGACGGCAACATCAAGGACGCCCAGATGATGGGCGAGGACCTGCGCCACGAGTTCGAGGCCAGCCGCCACGAGGAGGTGGCCTCCGGCGAGGTCCCCACGCCGGTCGACCTCGAGGCCACCTAGACCGGACCGAGCCTGTCGAGTGCTCCTCGACAGGCTCGGTCCCCGTCCGGGCTGTCCCGGAGCGCGATCAGGCGGGGCTGACGCCCAGGTGCATGCCCGACAGGCCGCGCTTGCGGCCGGCGATCGTCTGCGCCAGCGCCATCAGGGCCTTCGCCGAGGGGGCCTCGGGATCGTTCAGGACGATCGGGGCGCCGGAGTCGCCACCCTCGCGCAGCTGCTGCTCGATCGGGATCTGGGCCAGCAGCGGCACCTCGTAGCCCAGGCGCTCGCTGAGCGCGTCGGCCGCCTTCTGGCCACCGCCGGTGCCGAACAGGTCGACGCGGAAGGTGTGGCCGTCGCTGGGGCTGGTGACCTCCAGGTGGCTCATGTTCTCCACCACGCCGATCACCTTCTGCTGCATGATCGCGGCCATCGTGCCGGCCCGCTCGGCCACCTCGCTGGCAGCCTGCTGCGGGGTGGTGACCACGACCACCTCGGAATTGGGGATCTTCTGGCCCAGGCTCATCGCCACGTCACCGGTGCCGGGCGGCAGGTCGAGGATGAGGAAGTCCAGGTCGCCCCAGTAGACATCGGCCAGCAGCTGGGTCAGCGCACGGTCCAGGATCGGGCCGCGCCAGGCGATGACGGCCTCGCGGTCTGGCTTGAGCATGCCGACGCTGATCACCTTCATGCCCATGCTGGGCACGGGCATGATCATGTCCTCCACCGGGGTGGGGCGGGCCTCGCCCAGGCCCAGCATGTCGGGCACGGAGTGGCCGTAGATGTCGGCGTCGAGGATGCCGACACTCTTGCCCAGGCTCGCCAGGGCAGCGGCCAGGTTCACCGTCACGGAACTCTTGCCGACGCCGCCCTTGCCGGAGGCCACGGCGATCACCTGGGTGAGGTTGCCGGGCTGGGCGAAGGGGATCTGGCGCTCGGGCTGGCCGCCGCGCAGCATCGTCTTGAGGGCTGCACGCTGCTCGTCGTCCATCACGCCGAGCTCCACCGAGACCGACTTCACGCCCTCGACGGCGCCGACCGCCCTGGTCACGTCGGCATTGATGGTGTTCTGCAGGGGGCATCCCTGGATGGTGAGCAGGACGCGGATGCGCACATTTCCTGCCTCGTCGCATGTCACCTCGTCGACCATGCCCAGTTCGGTGATCGGGCGGTGGATCTCGGGATCGTCAACGGTGTGCAGCGCCGCGCGCACCTGGCCGAGCAGCGGGTTCTCGTCAGTCATGGGTTCGAGTCTTTTCCTTGGCCGACTCCTTTGCAAATCGTCTCAGGACTCGCGGCCGTCCCGGCGCTCACGCCCCTTGCCCTCACGGGAGCGGTTCTCGCGGGTGCGGTTCTCGCGCAGCCACGACCGGCGCCCGTCGTCATCGCCCTCGACGGGCTCCTCGGACTCCAGCTCGGCCAGCAACTCGCGCAGGCTGGAGCGCAGCTCGCCACGGATGTAGTCGCGGGTGGCCATCTCACCGACATTCATCCGCAGCGAGGCGATCTCGCGGGCCAGGAAGTCCATGTCGGCACGGCTCTGCGCGGCGACGCGGCGGTCCTCCTCCATCGTCACCCGGTCGCGGGCCTCCTGGCGGTTCTGCGCCAGCAGGATCAGCGGCGCCGAATAGGAGGCCTGGGTGGAGAAGAACAGGTTGAGCAGGATGAACGGATAGGGGTCCCACTTGTGGTGCCAGATGCTCACCACGTTGAGGGCCACCCAGGTGATCACCACCACCGTCATCCAGACCAGGAACTTGGCGGTGCCCATGAAGCGGGCCACCCACTCGGCGAAGCGGCCGAAGGAGTCGGGGTCGAGCTCCACCTTGGGCAGCAGCGAGCGCCTGCGCTCACCGGGGGTGTTGAGCCGTTCGCGCTGGGTGCCGGCGCCACGCTCGCGCTGCCCGGAGCCATGGGGACGTTCGCGCTGCTCAGGCACGGCTCACCTCGTCCTCCCCGTCCATCTGCGTGCCACGCCAGTCCTCGGGCAGCATGTGGTCCACCAGGTCGTCCACCGCGACGGCGCCGACCAGCTGGTTCTCGTCATTGACCACCGGCGCCACCACCAGGTTGTAGGTGGCGAAGTAGCGGCTCACCTCGGCCAGGCCACTGTGCGGGCCCAGCGGCTCGAGGCTGTCGTCCACCATGCCAGAGACCATCAGCGAGGGGGCCTCGCGCAGCAGCCGCTGGGTGTGCACCATGCCCAGGAAGCGGCCGCTGGGAGTGTCCAGCGGGGGACGGCAGATGAAGACCATCGACGCCAGGGCGGGGGTGAGCTCCTCGTCGCGCACCCGCGCCAGCGCCTCGGCGACGGTTGCGTCGGGGCCCAGGACGACCGGCTCGGGGGTCATCATGCCGCCGGCGGTCAGGTCGGCGTAGATCATCAGGCCGCGCACGTCGGCGGCCTCTTCGGGCTCCATGCGCTGCAGCAGGTCCTCGGCCATCTCGGCCGGCAGTTCCTTGATCAGGTCGGCGGCGTCGTCGGGGTTCATCTCCTCGAGGATGTCGGCGGCACGCTCGTGGTCCAGGGCACTGAGCACCTCGACCTGCTCGTCCTCGGGCAACTCCTCCAGGGCATCGGCCAGCTGGTCGTCGTCCAGGGCCTCGATCACCTCGGCACGCCGGTCGGCACTCATGTCGTGCAGCTCACGCGCGACGTCGGCAGGACGCATGTCGGCCATCTGGGCCAGCAGGTGGTCATTGACCTGCTTCGAGTTCAGCACCAGGTTGGGGATCTCGCGCCACTCGACGATCGTGGTGGCGCCCCGCTTGCCCAGGGCGAAGCGCCCGGCGGCGGGCAGCTCACGCAGGGCCACGTCGTCCACCTCCCACTCGCGGGCGCGGGTGGGGCGCATCGAGACGTCGTAGATGGCGGCGCGTCGTCCCTCAGGCCGGGGCACGGCGCGATCGAAGAGTTCGTCGATGACCAGCGTCTCGGCCTCGCGCTTGCTGAAGCGGCGGGTGTCGACCTGCCCCTCGATCACCACCTGGCTTGCGTCGATGGCGTGCACGCGCACCATCGGCACGAAGATCCTGCGGCGGGCGAAGAGTTCCACCACCAGGCCCTTGACGCGCGGGGCACGGCCCTGGGTGCGCAGCTGGATGACCACGTCGCGCACCCGGCCGGTCTGGTCGCCGCGGGCGTCGAGCACCGGCAGGCCGCGGATGCGCGAGATGAAGACTGCGGAGGAGGAGACGCTCACGGACCAAATCTAACGGCTGGAAAGACTGCGGGGGGCCGACGGCCGGGCGGGTCGGATGCGGGTGCCGGCGGCCGCGTTGTCCCCGGTGGCTAGGCTGGGCGCGTGGACAATGTCGTGACCAGCAGGCCCATCCGTGCCCGCCGCACCATCCTTGCCGTGCCCGGCTCCAGCGAGCGCTTCATCGCCAAGAGCCGCACCATGGACGTCGACGCCCTCTTCCTTGATCTTGAGGACGCCGTGGCGCCCCCGGTCAAGGAGGCCTCGCGGCAGTCGATCGTCGATGCCCTCAACGACCCGCAGGGGTGGCGGGCGCCGACGGTCACCTACCGCGTCAACGACTGGTCGACGCCGTGGACCACGATGGACGTGATGGAGGTCGTCGGCGGCGCCGGGGCCCACGTGGACTGCGTCGTGCTGCCGAAGGTCACCGGAGCCGACCAGGTGAAGGCGCTGGACCTGGTGCTCACCCAGGCCGAGCAGGCCGCTGGCCTCCCGGTGGGGCGCATCGGCCTGGAACTGCAGATCGAGGAGGCCCGCGGCCTGCTGCACGTCGCGGAGATCGCCGCCGCCAGCCCCCGCACCGAGTCGCTGGTCTACGGCCCCGGAGACTGGATGGCGAGCATGGGCATGCAGACCCTCAACGTCGGCTCCCAGCCGCCCGGTTACGTGGGCGACGCCTTCCACCACGTGCAGATGACCATCCTGGTGGCGGCCCGCGCCCACGGCCTGCAAGCCATCGACGGACCCTTCGTCGGAATCCGTGATCTGGAGGGCTTCCGCACCTCGGCCTCCAGCTCGGCCGCTCTCGGCTATGACGGCAAGTGGGTGCTGCACCCCTCGCAGGTGGAGGCGGGCATGGAGATCTTCACCCCGCCCGCCACCGACGTGGAGCGGGCCCGTCGCATCGTCGAGGCCTACCAGCACGCCACGGCCGAGGCCGGGGGAGCGGTCGGTGCGATCGTCGTCGATGACGAGATGGTCGACGGCGCCGGGCTGGCCGTGGCGCGGGCGACGCTCGCCAAGGCCCGCTGACCCGGGTCACGGAGGCACCCGCTCCGGGGCCGGAGAACCGGGGCTTGCTCCTGACACGGTGTGAAGGTGTCGGATCTGGGCATGGGCGCCACAGACATGAACATGAACCCGGACCTCCTCGAGATCGGCGAAGCTGCTCGCGCCGCGGGAGTCAGCCCCAGGATGCTGCGCCACTGGGAGGAGGTGGACCTGCTGGTGCCGGCCAGCACCGACCCGGCCAGTGGCCGACGGCGCTATGTGCCGACCCAGGTGGAGCGCATCCGCCAGATCGCCCGGCTGCGAGCCGAGGGCCTCGACCTGGCACGGGTGCGCACCCTGCTGGACCCCGGTCTTCGCCGCGACGGACTGGTGGGACTGCTCCAGGAGCGCGCCGCTGAACTGGACGAGGAGCACCGCCGGGCCGCCAAGCGGCTCGCGCAGGTGCAGCGGCGTCTGGATGGGCTCGAGGATGCCGCACGGCAGGTGGCGCGCACCGCCCGGCTGGA
>NZ_JBHWOO010000217.1:0-3401 GCF_043424415.1 Luteococcus sp.
CACCACCTAGTCTGGACACATGACAGACCTGACCCGTTCCGCCGTCGCCCAGATGATCGACCACACCCTGCTCAAGACCGATGCCACGCCCGAGCAGGTGCTGGCGCTGGCCGACGAGGCTCGCGAGCTGGGCACCTATTCCATCTGCGTCTCGCCGAACATGCTGGCCACCCCGGACCTGCGCGAGCGCCTGGGCGAGGTGAAGCTGGCCACCGTGTGCGGTTTCCCTTCGGGCAAGCACACCGCCGCCATGAAGGCCTCCGAGGCGCGCGAGTCGGTGGCCCTGGGCGCCGACGAGGTGGACATGGTGATCGACGTCGGCCTGTTGCGCGCCGGTGATGACCAGGCGCTGGCCCACGAGATCTCCGCGGTCAAGGCCGAGGTGCCCAGCCCCAAGGTGCTGAAGGTGATCATCGAAGCCGCCAGCCTGTCCGACGACGAGGTCGAGCGCGCCTGCCGTGCCGCCGAGGCTGCGGGGGCCGACTTCGTCAAGACCTCCACCGGTTTCCACGGCGATGGCGGCGCCAGCCTGCACGCCGTCGAGCTGATGGCCGCCACCGTTGGTGGACGCCTGGGTGTCAAGGCCTCCGGCGGCATCCGCGACTGGGCCACGGCCACCGCGATGGTTGAGGCCGGCGCCACCCGACTGGGCGTCTCGGCCAGCCGCGCGATCCTGGACGGCGCCGAGGCCTGATCCGGTCACCACGCTGAACCACCCGACGAGGGCCCGGCCGACCGGCCGGGCCCTCGCCATGTCCGGGGTTGCCCGGCGAGGTTCAGGCGAGCGAGAGGAAGAGCTTCTCCATCGCGGCAAGGTCTTCTTCCCTGTCGGGGTTGTCATCGCCCAGGCAGCGCTGCATGCCGGTGCTGATCAGGGCGAAACCGGCCCGGTCGACGGCCTTGCTGCAGGCGGAGAGCTGGGTGAGCACGTCGCGGCAGTCCCGCTCCTCCTCGATCATCCGCAGGACGGCGGCCAACTGGCCTTGGGCGCGACGCAGTCGCTTGGTGACGGCGTCGAGTTCGTCGGCTGGGATCTCCATGGTCTCATCGTGCCTGACGCCGGGCCCGCAGCGCGTGGCGCACCGAGTCGGGGGTGGGGCAGCTGCGGGCCTGGTTCCATGGTGCCCTGGCGAGCAGCGCGGCCATGCCGCACGTGTCGGACAGGCCCGAGTAGAGCAGCCCGGTGCCGATCCCGGCGCTGAGCCACTTGGCCCTCGACACACGGGTGCTGGCGAGGATGCCGGCCAGCACAATGCCACCGGCGACGGCGCGCACCTGCCGCTCCATCGCCCAGGGGCCGCCCTCTTGGCTGGTGGTGGGCAGCTGGGCCTGCTGCCAGGCCTGCATCCCACCCGTGAGGACGTGGGCGCGAGGCCCGATGTGCTCGGCGAGCGCGACCGAGGCCTGGTTGGCGCGGTTGTCGGTGCGGCAGACGAGCAGCACCTCCCCCGGCATCTCCTCGGCCAGCGGGCTGGCCTGGGCCTTGAGCAGGTCCAGCGGGATGTTGACGGCCCCGTCGAGGTGGCCTCCGGCGAACTCGGCAGGCGTGCGGACGTCGACGAGCAGCGGTGCGTCCTGGCCGGTGATCCAGTCGTGCGCGGTGCGGGCGTCGAGCTGGGTGGGGTGCGTCATGGTCTCTCCTGGACTCCTGAGTGGCAACGATCGACTTGAACCTATACCCCCAGGGGTATTAGGTTCAAGTCATGGACATCGTCATCATCGGAGGCGTCGCCGCGGGAATGTCTGCCGCCGCACGCCTTCGCCGTCTCGACGAGACGGCCACCATCACCGTCATCGAACGCTCCGGCAACATCTCCTTCGCCAACTGCGGCCTGCCCTACCACGTGGGCGGCGTCATCGAGGAGCGCGAGAGCCTGCTGCTGCAGACCCCGAAGGCCATCAAGGACCGCTTCGAGATCACCGCGCTGGTGGGCACCGAGGCCACCGCCATCGACCGGGAGCGCCGCGAAGTGCACGTCACCGAGCTGGCCAGCGGCACCGAGCAGGTGTTGCACTACGACCACTTGGTGCTCGCCCCCGGCGCCCACCCGGTGCGCCCACCAATCCCCGGGATCGAGCGCGCCCTGGGCCTTCGCACCGTCGAGGATGTCGACGCCATCATCGCCGCACTGGAAGGGGACGGCGAGCATCCCGCCCCGCGCACCGCCACCGTGATCGGCGGCGGCTTCATTGGGCTGGAACTGGCCGAGAACCTGCTGCACCGCGGCCTGGCCGTGACCATCGTCGAGGCCACCGACCAGGTGATGGCACCGCTGGACCCCGAGATGGTCGCACCGGTGCACGAGGCCCTGCGCGCGGCGGGAGTGGACCTGCGCCTGGGCAGTGGGGTGACCGCCATCGGTGAGCAGGACGTCACCCTGGCCGACGGCAGCACTGTGCCCGCCGAGCTTGTGGTGGCTGCCATCGGGGTGCAGCCCGATTCCCGGCTGGCCGAGCAGGCCGGCCTCGAGCTCGGCCCGCGCGGTGCGATCGTCGTGGACGAGAACTGGCGCACCAGCGACCCGCACGTCTTCGCTGCCGGTGACGCCGTCACCAAGGTCGACGCCCTCGACGGCTCCACTGCCCTGGTGCCGCTGGCCAACACCGCCAACCTGCAGGGCCGTCGCATCGCCGACGTGATCGCCGGCCGCCAGGTGCGCGAGCGTGGCGTGCTGGGCACCGCCATCGTCGGACTGCTGGGCCTGCAGGTGGCCGCCACCGGCTGGAACGAGAAGCGCCTGCGCGCCGCCGAGCACCCCCACCGGGTCATCCACACCCATCCGTCCGACCACGCCGGCTACTACCCGGGCGCCAGCACCATGGCACTGAAGCTGCTCGTCGACCCCACCGATGACCGCATCCTGGGTGCGCAGGGCGTCGGGCAGGCCGGCGTGGACAAGCGCATCGACGTCATCGCCACCGCCATCACCGGCGGCATCACCGCCAGCGGACTGGCCGAGCTGGAGCTGGCCTATGCCCCGCAGTTCGCCTCGGCGAAGGACCCGGTGAACATGCTCGGCTTCATCGCCGAGAACCTTGCCACCGGTACCACCAGCACCGTGCAGTGGCACGAGCTGGACGAGCTGCGGCGGCAGGGGCGAGCGGTCATCGACGTGCGCACCCCGGCAGAGTTCGCCGCCGGAGCCATCGATGGCGCGGTGAACATTCCAGTCGACGAGCTGCGTGGTCGCCTCGACGAGGTGCACGAGTTGTCCACCGGCGGCGCTCCGGTGGTGCACTGCGCCGTGGGGATCCGTGGCCACATCGCCTGCCGGATCCTCGACGGGCATGGCATCGAGGCGTTCAACCTGGACGGAGGCTGGCGCACCTGGCAGGCCGGTCACGCCGCCGGGGCCTGAGCGCGTGGCAGCCCGCGGGCCGGCGTCAAAGCCGGTCAGAGC
>NZ_JBHWOO010000218.1:0-10018 GCF_043424415.1 Luteococcus sp.
TCGTTCCATCGCCCGGGTGAGCGAGTCGCAGTCCAGCCCGTCACGGTCCTGGTGGTAGCAGAGCACCCGACGCTGGTCGGCGTAGTAGCCGCAGTTGGGGGCGATCACCCAGGTGCCCAGGTCGACGCAGGCCTCCAGCCATCCCGAATGGGTGCCCCAGCGGTAGGGCAGCACGGAGGCATCCAGCGACTGCAGGTAGTCGAACAGTTCGTCCTCATCGAAGTAGGACCGCACCTCCAGTGAGATCGAGCCGTCCTCGGCCAGCGAGCGCAAGTGCTCGGGCAGACCTTCGGGCCGCTGGTGGGCGGTGCCGTCCATCACCTCGGGATGGGCATTGACCTGGATCGACACCTGCCGGCCACCGTGCCCATTGACGAGGCGCGCCGACTCCACCAGTGCGTCCACCAGCTCGGTGGAGGCCATGTTCGGCCGTAGGCTCTTGAGGTGCACCCCGACCCGCAGCGGCTCGTTCGGCACCCGCGGCTCACGCTGGCGCACCTCCAGCTTGTCCAGGTCGACGACGTGGGGGTGCGGCAGCACCAGAGCCTCACGACCCCACAGCTCGCGCACCTCCTGCGCTGCACCCTCGGTGAGGGTCACCAGCGCGTCCGCACTGGGCACCAACACGTCGAGCGCGGCGCGGTGGAGCGCCGGGTCGGTGTGGTGCGGATTACCCAGATCATGCACGGTGTAGACCAAGGGCTTGCGCTCCCGGCGCAGGTCGGCCACCACCCGCTCCAGGTCCTCGGGGGCCAGGGCGTCGAAGCCGAAGTGCACATGCATGATGTCGAACTCGTCGCGGTGCTCGGTGATCCAGCCCCGCTCCAGCATCGCGGGCGGCCACCAGCCGGACTGCTCGGTGCCGTCGCCGCGAGATGGACGCGGATCGGGCAGCCGTTCGAAGGTGACCGGATCGCCCGGCACCGGGCCGCAGTGGCGAATGTAGACCTGGTCATGGGGGACGCTGGCAATACGAATGACAGGCATCCAGCCAGCATTGCCGCTCGTGCCGGCCGACCAGCACCCCCCACAAGGATGCAGCTGCAGGGGTGTGGCCGGCCCGGGTGTCGCGATGGTCTGCTGGCATGATGCGGATCGTGTACTACGCCCACCACCACGGCAGTGGACACCGGCACCATGCCCGTCGCCTCCAGGAATCCGGGGTGGCACAGGTGGTCACCGTGGGCGCAGCGGGGACCGACCATCCCTTGCCCCCGGACGTCGACCCCACACGTCCGCACCGGCAGGATCCGCACAGTCCCTTCCACTGGACGCCCACCAACAGGGCTGTCCAACGGCGCTTCGCCGAACTGCACCGGGTGCTGCTCGACGTCGAGCCCGACCTCGTGATGGTCGACGTCTCCGTCGAGGCCGCCGTCTTCTGCCACCTGGCCGGATTCCCGGTGGCGCACCGACTGATGCCCGGCGACAGGGCCGACGCCGCCCACCAGCTGGCCTATGCCAGCGCGGCGGGCCTGTTCGCCTACTACCCGCACGCCCTGCAGTCGCCGGGATTCGAGTGGGAGAACAAGACTGCCTGGATCGGCATGCTCGACGAGAGCCCAACCGGGCAAGCATCGCTGGTGGAGCCGAGGACGGTGGCGGTGCTCAGCGGCGCCGGTGGCGACGGCGTCCCCGTCGACGAACTGGTGCGGGCCGCGCGCACCAGGCCCCACGAGCAGTGGCACGTCCTGGGCCCGACCCTCGGCAGCGCCGACCACACCAGCCTGCCCGCCAACCTGCACCTGCACGGCTGGGTCGACGATCCCAGGGATCTGCTTTCCCGCGCCGAGTTGGTGGTCTGCGGGGCGGGGCACAACACCATCGCCACCGTGGCTGGCCTGCGACGACCGGCCCTGGTGATCCCCGAGGAGCGCCCGCACCGCGAACAGGAGGCCTTCGCAGAGCGACTGTCGGAGGCGCTGGGGCAGCCAACCGCCCCGTCCTGGCACACGGTGGACTGGACCTCTGCGGTGACGAGGCCCGGCGACCCGGACCTCCTGGCGCGCGGTCTGCTGGTCGGGGCGAACGAATACCGCGAGCGCCTGCGGCACTTCCTCCAGGGCTGCCTGCCGACCCCGCCACCGCCCGGCGTCACGATCGCCGCCTGAACGGCGCCGGCCCAGGCCCCGTCAGCCCAGGAGGTGGCCTGCCAGGTCAAGAGTGGGCGGCAGCAGGAAGAGCATGCCCAGGGACCACGTGAGGTGGGTGACCACCGGGGCCACCAGTCCGCCCGTGGCCCGTCGCTGCAGCGCCACGACGGCCCCGAGCATGAGGGCCGCGAGCACCAGCAACGGAACTCCCGACATGGCGGTCACCGCCCCGTAGAGCACTGTGGTTCCCGCGATCCTCCACCGCGCCGGCAGCGCCTGGAAGAGTGCGCCCCGGAAGAAGTACTCCTCGGTGAGCCCGTTCACGGCAGTCACCACCGCCACGACGGCCAGAGATCCCTTGCGGGCATGGTCGAGCAGCCCCTGCACGGGGGCCTCCAGCACGGGGACCTGTGAGACGCCGACGGCGCCGACGAGGAAGAGCAGCAGCAGCGAGAGGCCGATGACGAAGGCCTCTCCCAGACGGTGCGTTCCTGTCTCAACGCGGCGCGCTCCCGTCGTTGCCACCGGACCCGACAGTCGTCCACCCGCGACCCACACCAGCGCCAGGACGGCCGTTGCGACGTAGAACAGCCGATCGCCCGCCGGCAGGTTCAGCGACCAACCCATCACGCCGGCACCGAGCAGGAGCGTCACGGCGCAGACCACGCGGCGGCGCGTCACGGACACGGTCTCGGGCGCGTCGACGGCCGTGTCCAGCAGCGAGGACCTGACGAAGCGGTTCAGCCGGTGCGAAGAGGTGGCGGGCATGGGTCCTCCAGAGGGGGCCGTGGGGCGGCGAGACAGTGCGAATCTAGCTTCCCCGACAACACATCCGGGCGCCGATCGCCCAGGGCTGTCCGCTGTGGGTGAACACGCCCGCTCCCCGTGGGGCACGCCCTCATCAACCGGGCATGATTTCCAGCATGACGAGGACGGCAATGGTCACCGGCGCGACCGGCTACGTGGGTTCCCTTGTGGTGGAACGGCTTCTGGAGGAGGACTGGACGGTTCGCGTCCTCGTGCGCGATGCCGACAAGCTGCCCGACCAATGGGACGGGCGTATCCACGTCGTCGAGGGAGACGCGAATTCGCCAGACGATCTTGCCGAGGCCATGCAGGGTGCCGACGTCACCTGGTTCCTGATCCATTCCATGGGGGGCGGTGACGACTTCGCCCGAACCGAGCTGCAGATCGCCCACGCTTTTGCCGACGCTGCTCGCGACGCGGGCCTCTCCCGGATCGTCTACCTCGGCGGCCTGCACCCCGACGGCGAACTGTCGGAGCACCTGGCCAGCCGCGTGGAGGTTGGCGAGATCCTGATGGCCAGCGGCGTCCCGACCGCCGCCGTCCAGGCCGGGGTGGTGCTCGGCGACGGTTCGGCCTCCTTCCAGATGCTGCGCGACCTCACGGAACGTCTCCCCGGTGCCATCGGCCCGAAGTTCCTCGCGAACCGGATCCAGCCCATCGACCACCGCGACGTTGTCCACTACCTCGTGCGCGCCGCCGACCTCGGCCCCGAGCACAACCGCACCTTCGACGTTGGTGGCCCGGACCGACTCAGCTATGCCGAGATGATGAAGGCCTATGCGAAGGTCCAGGGGATGGGGCCGCGGCCCGTCATGATCGCGCCGGTGTGGACTCCTGGGCTGGCCTCGCACTGGATCGGACTCATCACGCGCACCCCCGCCGAGATGGCAGGACCGCTGCTCGGCTCCCTGCTCCACGAGACCGTCAGCAAGGAGGACGACCTCACCGACCTCGTCGGCGCCCCGGAGGGTGGGCCCCGCTCGTTCGCGCAGTCGGTGGAGGATGCCTCGGCCGAACGTGACCAGTGGCGTCCGGTGAAGGTGCTGGCCGCCACCTCGGCCGCGGTCCTGGCGGCTGCCACTGTGGGCGGCCTCGCAACGGCTCAGGGGACCCAGAGCCGGTGGTACCGCACCCGCCGAAAGCCGTCCTGGCAGCCGCCGGGTGCGGTCTTCGGCCCGGTCTGGACCGCGCTGTACGCCGACATCGCCGTCATCTCGGCGCTGCACCTCGCCGACCGCCTGGAGGAGGGCGACCGGGACGGGGTTGTGCGCGATGCCGCCGCGCTCGGGGCGAACCTGGTGCTCAATGCCGGGTGGTCGTGGGTCTTCTTCCGTGCCCATCGGCCCGCCCTTGCCACGGGCGTGGCCGGCGCGCTGGCGGTGAGCTCCGCCGACCTGGTGCGCCGGGTCGGGCAGCGCAGGGAGCGCGGCGTCGTGCTGGCGCCCTATGCCGCATGGACGGGCTTCGCGACGGTGCTCACCGACGCGATCCGTCGCCGCAACCGCTGAGGCGGCGGGCCCGTGCCATCGTGGCCCGATCCGAGCCTTCTGCCAGCTGGTCCCGCTAGGCTGACGGACGTGACCGACAGCCTGCTCATCGCCATCGACGGACCCAGCGGATCCGGCAAGTCCAGCACCTCTCGCGGGGTGGCCAGCAAGCTCAGCCTCGCCTACCTGGACACTGGTTCGCTCTATCGTGCGGCGGCGGTGGCCTTCCTCGAGTCGGGTCTCGACGCCAGCCAGACCGAGGAGATCGTCGCCCGGGTGACCGGCACCACGATCGTGCCGGGAACCGATCCTGAGAAGCCGTCGACCAGCATCGACGGGCGCGACGTCACCGACGCGATCCGAGACCCCGCCGTCAGCGCAAAGGTCTCCACCGTGGCCACCATCCCGGCGGTGCGCGCCTGGCTCAACGACCAGTTCCGCGCCATCATCGACGCCCACCAGCGGCGGATCGTGGTGGAGGGACGCGACATCACCACCGTCGTGGCCCCCGACGCCGACCTGCGGATCCTGCTGGTGGCAGATCCCGCGGCTCGCATCGCCCGTCGCCAGGCCGAACTGGGCGGAGCGGTGGACGTGGCCGCCGTCACCGACCAGGTGGTGCGCCGAGACCGCGACGACTCGACCGTCAGCCAGTTCGAGAAGCCCGCCGAGGGCGTCGAGCTGGTGGACTCCACCTACCTGAACCTCGCCGAGGTCATCGACACCATCTGCACCAAGGTCGGCTGACCGCAGAGCGGGGGAGTAGGATGGCTCCTTCACCCTTCGGGCCCAGGAGTGGCCCGACGACGCCGGCCCCGGCCGGCGTCTCCAGCAGGGCAGCAGTCGCTGCACCTGGAACTGCACTGTGAGGAAGACCAGCATGACCGAGAACTTCGACTTCGACCTCGACGACCAGGAGACCGCCCTCAAGCCGGTCCTGGCCGTGGTGGGGCGCCCCAATGTGGGCAAGTCCACCCTCGTCAACCGCATCCTGGGACGCCGCGAGGCCGTCGTCCAGGACACCCCCGGCGTGACCCGGGACCGGGTGAGCTATGACGCCAACTGGAATGGCCGCGAGTTCGTCGTGGTCGACACCGGCGGCTGGGTGAGCGACGCCAAGGGCCTGGCCCACCAGATCGCCGAACAGGCCGAGCTGGCCATCAATGCCGCCGACGCGGTGCTCTTCGTCGTCGACGCCCAGGTCGGCACCACCGACGAGGACGAGGCCGTGGTGCAGGTGCTGCGCCGCAGCAAGAAGCCCGTCGTGCTGGCCGCCAACAAGGTCGACGACCAGCGCACCGAGGCCGAGGCCGCCTCGATGTGGAACCTGGGCCTGGGCCAGCCGTGGGCCATCAGCGCCATCCACGGCCGCGGCACCGGTGACCTGCTCGACGCCATCCTCGAGGTGCTGCCCGAGGCCCCCGCCGAGAGCTTCGTCGAGGTGGGAGGCCCGCGTCGCATCGCCATCGTCGGCAAACCCAATGTGGGCAAGAGCTCGTTGCTGAACAAGCTCTCGGGCCAGCAGCGCGCCGTCGTCAGCGACATGTCCGGCACCACCGTCGACCCCGTCGACGAGCTGTGCGAGGTGGGCGGCAACCTGTACCGCCTGATCGACACCGCCGGCATCCGCAAGCGCGTCAAGGAGGCCAGCGGCCACGAGTACTACGCCAGCCTGCGCACCCAGGGCGCCATCGAGCGCGCCGAGGTGTGCGTCGTGGTGGTCGACGCCTCCGAAACCCTCACGGAGCAGGACCTGCGCATCCTGTCGATGGTGGAGGACGCCGGCAAGGCGCTGGTGATCGCCTACAACAAGTGGGACCTGACCGACGAGGAGCGCCGCCACTACCTCAACCGCGAGATCGAGCGCGACATGCACCCCTTCAGCTGGGCGCCGAGCGTCAACATTTCCGCGCTCACCGGGCGCAATGTGGACAAGCTCTCCAAGGCCGTCGAGGAGTCGCTGGCCGGCTGGGAGACCCGAATCTCCACCGGTAAGCTCAATGCCTTCCTCGGACGCGTCACCGCCGCCCACCCGCACCCGGTGCGGGGTGGCAAGCAGCCGCGAGTGCTGTTCGGCACCCAGGCACAGAACTGCCCGCCCACCTTCGTGCTGTTCACCTCCGGCCAGCTCGACCAGGGTTATGAGCGTTTCGTCGAGCGTCGCCTGCGCGAGGACTTCGGTTTCGTCGGTTCGCCGGTGCAGGTCGAGGTGCGGGCCCGAGAGAAGCGCGGCAAGAAGTAGTTCCCGTTCCGAGGAGGATCGTGATGGGCGACCTGTTCGTCGGCATTGACCTGGGCAGCACCCGGGTGAAGGTGGTCGTGGCCACGCCGGACGGGCGGGTCGTCCAGCGCGTCCAGGATGACATCCCCACCGCCACCGGGCCGTCGGGGGAGATGGAGCAGGACCCGAGCGCCTGGTGGCAGTCGCTGCGCACCTGCCTGGCCCGGCTCGACGATCCACGCCGGGTGGTTGCCCTCGGTCTGACCGGCCAGATGCAGGACCTGGTGCCGGTGGCCGGTTCTCGCCCGGTGCGCCGCGCCCTGCTCTACAGCGACGTGCGCGCCAGCCATGAGGCTCAGCGACTGCACCAGCTGCTGACGGACTGGGAGTCCACCACCGCCAACCAGCAGGACGCCAGCAGCGTGGCCGCCAAGATCGGTTGGCTCGCGCAGCACGAGGCGTCGAGCCTGAAGGCCTCCCGGCAGCTGCTGCTGGGCGCCCCCGGATACCTGATGATGCGCATGACGGGCCGGGCCGTGTGCGATCCGGTGACGGCATCGACCACGGGTCTGCTCGACGTGGCGGGGCGCTGCTGGTCCTTCGACGTGCTCGAGGCCTGCGGTGCGAGCCCGGAGCTGTTGCCGGAGCTGGTCGACGGCGATGCGGTGGGTGAACTCTCGGCCGCGGCCGCGCGCGACCTGGGCCTGTTGTCCGGGATCGCCGTGGTGCATGGGATGGGTGATGCCGGTGCCGCCACCGACGGGCTGGTCGGCACTACGCCCGGCAGCGCATATGTGAACCTCGGCACCACTGGTTGGGTGGCGGGTGTGGTCGACGGTCTGCCAGGTGAGGTCACCTCCACACACCAGCTCGTCATGCCGGGCTGGTCCTCGACGCTGCGGATCGGCGCGGTGCTCTCGGCCGGCGCGACGGCGGAGTGGGCGCGCCGCCAGTTCTTCGACGGGCTCGACTTCGACGACCTGGACCGTGTGCTGGCCGAGCGCGTCCTGGAGCTGGACAACCGGCCGCTGTGCCTGCCCGGGCTCGGCGGGGAGCGCACCCCGGTGCGTGACGAGTCCCTGCGCGGCACCTTCGTCGGCATCACCCGGCGCACCGATCCCGGCGACCTCTACCTGGCGGCCCTGACCGGTGTGGCGATGGGTCTTCGCCATGCCGCCGGCGACATGGGCTGGCGCCAGGACCGGATCGCGCTGGCCGGCGGGGGAGCCGACAGTGACCTGTGGCGGCAGGTGCTGGCCGATGTCTTCGCAGCGACCGTGGTGACCGGTGACCTGACCGAGCCGGGCGCCTGGTCGGCGCTTCGGGCCGCAGCCCGCGCCGTCGGAGCTGAGCCGCCCGCCCCGCTGGTGAAGGACCTCGCCGAGCCCCAGCTGACCCAGCCGTCGTGGATGGCGCACCGCTATGAGGATCAGATCGAGGCACACCGCGCGCTCTACGACGCGGTGGCCCCGATCTGCCGTGCCCTGGTCTGAGCTCAGGACTTCGGGGTGCAGCTGGCCTCGAGCATCGGGACGAGCACCGTGTTGAGGTCCACCCGGCCGGGCAGGGCGGTCAGGTCCCGGCCGGTGGCGGCGACGGACAGCTGTCGGCGCCCGTCGGGTGAGGTGAAGGCGACGCTGAGCGTGCCCATGGCGGCACCGTCATGCCCGTACAGGTAGGGATCGTCGGCCGAGGTGGGGCACGGGTCGGGGATGCGGTAGAGCCCCAGTCCGTAGTCGATCGCGCCCATGGTGACCGGCGTCATCATCTGGGCGACGAGTGCCTTGTCCACCAGGCGTCCGGTGACCAGCGCGCGGGTGAAGTCGTTGAGGTCCTCGGTGGTGCCCACCACGGCTCCGGCGGCACCGAACAGGTCGGGATCGAAGTCCTCCAGCTCCAGCCAGCCGTCTGCCTCGCCCATCCAGGCATCCTCGTGCAGCGCGGCTCCCGGCAGGGCAGCGGCGCCTCGGTGGCGTAGCGGGTGTGGTGCAGCCCGGCGGTCTTGAAGATGCGGGTGCGCAGCAGGTGCGACAGGGGTCGCTGGTTCTGCTCCTCCAGCAGCATCCCGAGTGCCACGTAGCCGGCATTGGAGTAGAGCATCGTTCCCGGTTCGGTCCAGGCGGCGGTGTTGATGACGTCGATGTGCTGCTGGGGTGTGTAGTCGCGGCTGAGTGCCGCCTGCAGCTGCTCCAGCGAGGTGGGATCGGTGATCTGGGTGGCCAGCAGCTCCTGGGTGCCATTGGGGGCGCCGGAGGTGTGGCTGAGCAGCTGGCGGAAGGTGACATCGGGATGGTCCGGGAAGAGGTCGGGCATCACCTCGCTGACGGGCTGGTCGAGCCGCCAGACTCCCTTGTCGACCTCCTGCAGCACCAGTGTGGCGACCATCATCTTGGTGTTGCTGGCCACGCGGAAACGATCACCCGGCCGGGCCGGGGCCCTGCCCTCCTTGGCGCGAAGGCCGGCCGCATCGCTCCACTGGCCACGTGGCGTCTCCAGCCGGGCGGTGACGCCGATGGCGCCGGCGGCCACCAGGTCGTCGAGAGCGCGCTCCAGCACCGGATTCAGGGTGCCGCGGTGGTGCTTGCGGTGGCCCTTGGCCGCCTCCCGGGCGGCGGAGTGCACACGGGCGGACTGGCTGTGCTCGTCGGTGATCCGGTCCGTGGCGGTGGTGGGCGTGGCGTGGGCGGTGGTCGGGCAGAGCAGGGCCAGGCCGGCGAGCGGTGCGAGCGCGGCAGCGAGGGTCGGGCGTCGGGTTCGCATGGGGTGCCTTTCGTGCGTGGGGGTTGACGCTCGGGAGGCTATCGACGCGCGGGGTCAAGGTGAGGGGTGCCCGCGCGTCCATCGGTCCGCGCCGATTGGCGTACTCGCACGGCTTCCGCTAAAGTTCTTTCTCGGGTCGGAAACGACTTGGACGGGCTGTAGCGCAGCTTGGTAGCGCACTTGACTGGGGGTCAAGGGGTCGCAGGTTCAAATCCTGTCAGCCCGACGTCCAAAGGTCCTTGTCAGAGCAGGAATGTTCTGGCGAGGACCTTTTTCGTGCCCTAACGGTACCAAAATGGGGTGAAGCGGCGGCGGTCTTGAGGTGGTGTTCCCCCGCTTTCCAGCGCTCTTGGGCGAGACTCGTGCCTCCACGGTGGAGATGACGTAGGCAACAGGTTCCCCATGTGGCAGTAGGCGTCGGAGGAGGTCAAGTCCCGGCAAGTGGTGTAACCGCTGCGGATCCTGCGGGGCGGGGTTAACTGGCGAGTGCGGGCATGGCGTGTGTCTGCGACAGCACATATGATCAATTCATGACTGCCTTCGCGAAGCACCCCGCCACTCGCTGGCTCGTCCCCGCCGTCGCACTGACCCTGCCGCTGGCCGGCGGCCTGGCGATGACGCGCGCCCAGGCCAATGACGGGCTGGAGCAC
>NZ_JBHWOO010000219.1:0-5892 GCF_043424415.1 Luteococcus sp.
CAGAACATCGACGGGCTGCACCAGGCCGCCGGGAGCCGCGCGGTTCTGGAGCTGCATGGCAGCGCCCACCGCAATGTCTGCGTCGGGTGCGGTCGTGGGCATGGCATGGACTTCATGCTGGCCACCATCGGGGTGCCGGCCTGCCTGGATTGCGGGGCGATGGTGCGCCCCGATGTCGTGCTGTACGGCGAGGCACTGGACCCCGAGGTGGTGCAGGGGGCCGTCGAGGCGGTTTCGAGCTGTGACGTGCTGGTGGTGGGAGGGACGTCGTTGAACGTCTACCCGGCAGCGGGCCTGGTGGACCTCTTCCAGGGTTCCCACCTGGTGCTGGTGAACCGGGAGGCCACAGGCTGGGACCACCGCGCAGATCTGGTGGTGCACGACTCCCTGGGGGAGGTCCTGGGGCAGGCGGTGGACGAGCTGCTGGACTGAGCGGCCCGTCACCGCCTCTTCAGCGGCTCAGAGTCCCCACTGCTTGGCGAGCTGCTTGGCGCGTTTGCCGGCGGCGCGGCCACCCCACCAGCCCTGCACGCTGGACAACCGCTCCAGGCTCTGGACCAGTTCTGCCCCATGCGCGCCGGGGTTCTGCTCCGCCGCCGGCTCCAGGGCTGCGACGAGGGCCTCGAGTGCCACCTCCAGCGACTTCTTGTCGGTGGAGTGCTCGGCTGCCTGCACCTGTTCGCGCAGCGGGTCCAGCGGGTCGATACGGGCTGCCTCGGCCTCGGCGCGCCGCAGCTCCTCCAGGCGTGCGGCCTCAGCTCGTTCCTGGGCCTCTCGTTCCTGCTCCTCGGCACGTCGCCGGGCCTCTTCGCGGGCGGCTCGCTCCTGCTCGGCTGACAGTCGCTCCTGCTCGGCGCGAGCTGCCGTCTCCTGGGCCGCTCGGGCCTGGGCGTGTTCTGCTTCGAGTCGGGCGCGCTCTGCCGCGGCCTGCTCTGCCTGGCCGGAGACCTCCACTGCAGGCGCTGTCGCCTGCTCCGGGGTTGTGGCCTCGGCCAGCGCCTGTTCCTGCTCGGCGCGTTCCTGCTCTGCGGCGCGCTGCTCCGCCAGGGCCCGGGCCTCCTCCTGTGCCTGGCGCTCCCGCTCGGCCTCTGCCTCGGCGCGCTCGCGGGCGAGACGGTCGCGCTCGGCCTGCTCCTGCTCGAAGCGGTGACGGGCCTCCTGCTGCAGGCGCTCCTGCTCGGCACGTTCTGCTGCCTGGCGCTCCTCCTCGGCGGCGCGCTCGCGGGCGGCCTGCTCTCGCACCTGGTCGATACGTCGCATCGCCTCGGCATCGTCCTCGACGTGCTCGCCGGGGGCTGTGCGGGGGGTGAGCGTCTGGACCGGATCGGGGACCTCCCAGTGCGGTGTGCCCTCCCCTCCCTCCAGCTGCGCCCCACGGGCCAGGGCACGCAGTGCCGTCATGGGGTCATGGTGACCGTAGAGCTGCTGGTCGCGTTCGGAGCTGCGCAGTTCGGACAGGACGGCCCTGGCGGCATGCAGGTCGGCGCTGGCGTCCGCCCCCTCGGCCTGGGAGACCTCGGCTCGCACCATCAGGGCGACCGCCCGCGCGGCCGCGTTCACGGCGATCGACGGGTGGGCCTGCAGGCGGGAGAAGACACCGTCGATGGTCTTGCGCGCCGCGGCCGAACGTCCAGCAGCGAGCTCGGCATGGGCCTTGGACGGGGCGACGAAGAGCTGGGTCGGCAAGTGCTGGCCGACGGGCTTCTCCGCCTTGAGCAGGGCATTGAGCGCCTGCTGGGCGTCCTCGGCAGCGCGCAGGGCCTCGCCCTCCTGCTCCGTGTCGGCGAGCGACCAGGCCTGGTCGCTGCGGGCCAGGGCCAGGTCGATACGGCCATTCTCGCCGCGGCGGGCGGCGCTGCGGTGCAGCAGGGTCGACAGCTCCTCGCGGGCCTCCAGTGACTCGTCGATGCGGCCCATCTCCTCGAGGCGGTCCGCGCGGTCACGCATCAGGGCGAAGGCGGGTGCCACCAGCCGCTCGAGGTGGGGCCTGGCCATGCGGGGAAGCTGGGCCAGGTCGTCGCGTGTCCAGGCGCGCCAGCGGTCGAGGGCCTCGTCGAGCAGGGCCAGGGACTGCTCCGGCAGGTTGACGGCCCATCGGGCGTCGGCGCTGGTGCGCAGGGCGTCCAGCAGGACCACCAGCTGGTCATCGCCCAGCTGGCCCTCGCGGGCGGTGCGCAGCGCGGCGTCGGCCCAGGCATTGGCTGCAGCCAGGTCTCCGGTGGCGAGGGCGTGCTGGGCCATGGCCAGCAGCACCCAGGTGGTGGTGCGCGCATCGAGCTGTTCGGCGAGTCCGGGGCGCGTCAGCTGGTCCTTCCAGGACAGGGCGGCCTGCATGGTGCGGCCGGAGGCCTCGTCCAGGTGCATGCCCCGCTGGATGGTGGCGACGTGGGTGAGTGCGGTCACGTAGCGGGCCGCATCGACCATTGGTGTGTAGGGACCGACCGGTCCTCGCGAGGAGACCAGGCGGTCGGCGGCCGTCACGGCCTCGGTCGCCTCGGGTGCGGCCTCCGCCCACGCCCGGGAGAGCAGGCGCAGCCCGGTCGCGGCATTCAGGGCGTCGACGAACTCCTCGGTGCGGGTGGGGTCGCTCGCCATCCAGCCACGCAGCTGCTTGACGCTGGAGACCGTCTTCTTGAGCTGCTTGGCATGGTCATCGCGGGGTTGGTTGTCTGCCATGGGGTCCATTGTGGCAGGACTGGGCGATGGCTGAACCGCGCAGGCGCGTGGGTGCCGTCCGTGGTTGGCTGGTGCCATGCACCTTGGCATTGATTTCGGGACCACCCGCACCGTTGTCGCCCAGTCCGATCGGGGCAACTACCCGGTCGTCGGCTTCGAGGACCTCGACGGCGACCTGCACGACTACTTCCCCAGCCTGGTGGCCGTGGACCCCGAGGGTCGGACGAGCTTCGGCTTCGAGGCGCGCCGGGCTGCCGAGGAGGGCGCCACGCTGGTGCGCTCGGTCAAGCGTCACCTTGCCTCTGCCGACCTCACCCTCGACAGCACCATGAGCGTGGCCGGTCGGGAGCTGGTGCTGCTCGACCTGGTCAGTGGCTATCTGGCGGCCCTGAGCGAGGCGCTGGTGACGGGCTCCACCTGTGCCCGTGGCGAGGCCTTGGGGCGCGTGGCGGTCGCGGTGCCTGCCCATGCCTTCACCGCGCAGCGACTGTTCACCCTGGAGGCCTTCGAGAGGGCAGGTTTCGCGGTTTCCTCCATGCTCAACGAGCCGTCCGCGGCCGGTTTCGAGTACACCCACCGTCACGCACGCACCGTGACCTCGCGCCGCAACCGGGTGCTCGTCTACGACCTGGGTGGCGGCACCTTCGACGCCTCGCTGGTGCAGGCCGACGGGACCCGTCACGAGGTGTTGGGTTCGGCCGGGGTGAACCGGCTCGGTGGCGACGACTTCGACCTGGTGCTGGCCGATCTGGTCCTGGCCAAGGCAGGGGTGGACGAGGCCTCGCTGCCGGTGACGGCCCTGGATGCGCTGGTGGAGCAGTGCCAGCAGGCCAAGGAGTCGCTGACCGCCCAGACGCGACGCATCCCGGTCGAGCTGGACGGGGAGCTCGTGGTTGTGCCGGCGGAGGACTTCTATCGGGCGTGTGATCCGCTGGTGGAGCAGAGCCTGGAGACGATGAGCTCGCTGGTCGATTCGCTCGGCCCCGAGACAGAGGAGCAGGTCGCGGGCATCCATCTGGTGGGAGGCGGTTCGTCACTGCCGAGTGTCCCTCGTCGCCTGCGGGAACGCTTCGGCCGCCGCGTGCACCGCGCCCAGCAGCCGGGTGCCTCGACTGCGATCGGCCTGGCGATCGCCGCCGATCCGGAGTCGGGCTACAGCCTGACCGAGCGACTGTCGCGCAGCTTCGGCGTCTTCCGTGAGCAGGAGTCGGGAGCGCGGGTGGTGCTGGACCAGGTGCTGTCGCCGCAGCAGGAGGTGAAGTCCGATGGGGCGGCGGTGACGCGACGTTACCGGGCGGTGCACGACCTGGGCGTGCTGCGTTTCGTGGAGTGTGCGGACGTGGCGCAGGACGGTTCGCCCGCGGGCGCGCTGGCGCCCGTGGGTGAGCTGCGTTTCCCCTTCGATCGTCGGCTGCAGGACGGGCGTGACCTGTCGGGGCATCGGGTGGGGCCGCTGCCGGACGGGGAGGACGTGTGGGTGGAGGAGGTCTACCGCGTCGACGGTAGTGGCGCGGTCTCGGTGACCGTCACCGACCTGGGGACGGGTTTTACCCTGGAGGCCCAGTGGGGCTGATGACCGGCCGGACATGATGCGTGGCCCGCACCCCAGTGGGGGTGCGGGCCACGCGTGTGCCGTGGGGGGTCGGTCAGTTGAGGGCGGCGACGGCGGCGTCGTAGTCGGGCTCGGTGGTGATCTCGTCGACGAGCTGGCTGTGCAGGACCTTGCCCTGCTCGTCGAGGACGACGACGGCGCGGGCGAGCAGGCCCTGGAGGGGGCCCTCGGTCTGCAGGACGCCGTAGTCGGTGCCGAAGCTGCCGCGGAAGTCGGAGCCGACCGTGACGTTCTCGATGCCCTCGGCGCCGCAGAAGCGGGCCTGGGCGAAGGGGAGGTCCTTGCTGACGTTCACGACGGTGGTGTTGTCGAGGCCGCCGGCCAGTTCGTTGAACTTGCGCACGCTGGTGGCGCAGACGCCGGTGTCGACGCTGGGGAAGATGTTGAGGACGACGCGGCGTCCTGCGAGGTCCTGGGAAGTGACGGCGGACAGGTCGGCGCCGACCAGCTCGAAGCTGGGGGCGGTGCTGCCCTGGGCCGGCAGCTCGCCGGAGGTCTGGACGGGGGTGCCCTTGAATGCAGTGGTAGCCATGGCTCCTGTCTAGCACAGGCTGGTCCGAGAGATGAAGGCTTTGGCCTACGATGTAGCACATGAAGGATCGTGACTTCACGGCATGGTTCGTGGTGACGGCTGACCAGCGGGATTCGCGTCACCACAGTGACGCCGTCGACCCGGTGTTGGCACAGTTGCGGGCCCTCTCACCCACCCCGTGGGTACTTCCTGCGGAGCGAACTGCGGGTGACGAGGTGCAGCTGCTGGTGGACTCCTCCGCCCAGCTGGTGCGCGTCGTGGAGGTGCTGGTACGTGATGGCCGTTGGTGGATCGGGCTGGGGCTGGGGCAGGTGGAGCGCCCCCTGCCCGAGTCGACCCGGGAGGCACGAGGTGGTGCCTACCTGGCGGCCCGGCAGGCGGTCGAGCTCGCACACCGCTCCCCCACCGGGTTGCGGCTGGTCGGCGACGAGGTTGTCAGTGGCGATGCCTATGGTGACTGCATCAGGAATGCGGAGGCGGCTCTGTGGTTGTGGCAGGAGGTGCTGTCTCGACGAAGCAGTGAGGGGTGGCAGATCGTGGACCTGCTCGAGGAGGGACTGGGCGTGGGCGAGGCGGCGCGGCGACTGGGGATCAGCCCTTCGGCGGTGAGCCAGCGCCATCGTCGGGCTGCGTGGGAGCAGTCGGTGCGGGGCCGTGAGCTGTGCGCCGCCCTGCTGCTGCAGGCCCAGCAGGAAGCCTCCGCTGCCCTGCGCGCAGACGACACCGGGTGCGCGCGATGAGCGGGTGGGAGGCTGCACTGCTGCAGGTGGTCGCGGTGGTGGTTCCCGGTGCACTGGCGGTGCTGCTGGGTGGGCCGGTGGTGCAGGCCGTCTTCCGCCGGGTGGATCGTTCTGCGCATCGGGCCATCGGCACGGGCCGGCGTCCTGCGGTTGAGGGCTCTGGGATCGAGGGTCGTTCGGCCCAAGACCCAGCCGCCGATGGGGTGGTGGCTGCTGCGCAGCAGTTGCCGGGCGGGGCGTGGATCGGGCGTCTTGAGCGGCTGGCGATCTTCTCTGGTCTTGTGGCGCGCTATCCGGAGGCGATCGCGATCTGTCTGGCGCTCAAGGGATTG
>NZ_JBHWOO010000220.1:0-4999 GCF_043424415.1 Luteococcus sp.
AGCTCCGGGAACCAGATGCCGATCTCGCGGGCGGCCGAGTCCGGCGCGTCGGAGGCGTGGACGAGGTTGCGGTTCTTGAACAGCGACAGGTCGCCGCGGATGGTGCCGGGGGCGGCGACGGCGGAGTCCGTGGTGCCGTTGATGCTGCGCACGGCCTCGATGGCGCGCTCACCCTCGAGGACCAGCGCCACCAGCGGGCCGGAGGTGATGAACTCCTCCAGACCGGCGTAGTAGTCGCGGCCGACGTGCTCGGCGTAGTGCTTCTGGGCGGTCTGGGAGTCGGCGGTGCGCAGCTGCATCGCGACGATCGTCAGGCCCTTGGCCTCGTAGCGGCGGATGATCTCGCCGGCGAGGCGACGCTCGACGGCGTCGGGCTTGAGCAGGACCAGGGTGCGTTCGGTGGTCGTCATGGCTGCGACCCTATCGCCTCGCCCGCCACGGCCCCGGAACTGCCGAGGCCTCAGAGGGTTGCCTCGATACGACGTCCCAGGACGAAGCTGACGGCCCAGATCATGAAGAAGATCAGGCCCATCGCGTACATCCACGGGGTCAGCAGCCCCAGGGCGATGCCTGCCAGCTGGGCGAGCCAGCCCACCAGGTAGCCGAAGGGCGTCTTGATCCGTGCCGCGCCCACCAGGCACAGCAGGCAGGCGACGACGGTGGCCGCCAGTGCGGGGGCAAGCGGACGGTCGGAGACCATGATCATGCCGGGGAAACCCAGGCCGAAGACGATGACCTCGAAGAGCAGGATCAGCATCATCGCCTTGTTCATCGGGTTGTCGGGGCGCAGCGCGAGCTTCACCACTGGGTGTCTCCGTCCAGGTCGAAGGGGGTGCGCAGGTCGGCGCGGTCGAGTTCCACCTCGTCGGTGGGGGCGGTGGCCAGGATGGCGCGGGCCTCGCCGGCCAGGATGACCGAGCCGGCCACCAGGACACCGCCGGTGGGTTCGGCATCGGCCAGGGTGACGGCCAGTTCGAGGGCGGCGGCGACGTCCTCGCTGACGTGCACCTTCTCCTCGCCGAAGACGTCGGCGGCACGCTCGGCCAGCTCCTGGGCGGTGAGTCCGCGGGTGGTCGAGGAGACCTGGGTGCAGACCACCTGGTCCATCTGTTCGGCGAAGATGCGCAGGACGGAGTCGACGTCCTTGTCGGCCATCATCGCGACCACACCGATGCAGGGACGCAGGTCGAAGTTCTCGGCGAGCGTCGCCATGGTGGCGCGGGCGCCGTGCGGATTGTGGCCGGTGTCGAGCAGGACGGGCGGCGAGGTGCGCACCAGTTCCATCCGGGCCGGGGCCTCGACGGCGGCGAAACCGTCGACGACCACCTCCGGGTTGAGCGCGTGGCCACCGAGCAGCGCCTCGACTGCGGCCAGCGCCAGGGCGGCATTGTGGGCCATGTGGGCGCCGAAGAGCGGCAGGTGGACGTCGCCGACAGGCCCCTCGGCGCTCTGCAGGCGCAGCAGCTGCCCGCCGACGGCGCGTGCGCGTTCGAGCACCTGGAAGTCGCGGCCCTCCAGCACGAGCTTCGCGCCCACCTCGGTGGCGCGCTCCAGCAGGATGGGGCCGGCCTCGTCGTCCTGGGCGGCGATCACGGCGGTGCTGCCGGGCTTGATGATGCCGGCCTTCTCGTGGGCGATGTCGGTGATGGTGTCGCCCAGGATGTGGGTGTGGTCGAGGGCGATCGGGGTGATGACGCTGACCTGCGGCTCGCAGACGCTGGTCGCATCCCAGGTGCCGCCCATGCCGACCTCGATGACCATCACGTCGACCGGCGCGTCAGCGAAGGCGGCATAGGCCAGTCCGGTGATCACCTCGAAGAAGGTCATCTGCACCCCGTCGATCTGCTGGGCGTCGACCATCTCGACATAGGGCCTGATGTCCTCCCAGACCTCGTCGAAGCGTTCGGTGCTGATCGGCTCTCCGTCGATGCAGATGCGCTCGGAGACGTCGACCAGGTGGGGGCTGGAGAAGCGGCCGGTGCGCAGCCCGTCGGCCCGCAGCAGGGCGTCGACCATGATCGCGGTGCTGCCCTTGCCGTTGGTGCCGGTGATCTGGATGACCGGGGCGGACTTCTCGGGATGCCCGAGCAGGTCCATCAGGGCCTCGATGCGCCCCAGCGAGGGGGCGATGCGGTGTTCGGGCCAACGGCCGACGAGGGTGGCGACGATCTGCTCGTGCTGGGAGTTGCTCATGGTGCAGCCAGCCTACCGGGCCCGTGCGCCGAGGTCCTTCGCCCACTGTGCACGTCGGAGTCCGACCCCGCAGTCGCTGCAGCACGTGCCCGGTGCCCGAGGGCGTGCCCAGTGCCCCCTGGCCGTCTTTGCCCCAAGGACCGGGACAATTCCCGCCACCGGGTGAGACAGCCCTTGCGGTGACCGGGGCATCGGCAGGAACTTTGGACTGCCCTCGGGCACCCCACCTGCTGGACCCCACGAACCCCAACCCACCAAAGGATCCCATGTGACACTCCACCGCTGTGCGGCTACCCTCACCCTGGCCGGTGCACTGCTGCTGGGCGGCACCACCGCCGCCCACGCCGCACCCACACCCCCACCCCCCCTGACGTGGCGGCCACGGCCCCGCCCGGATGGTTCATCCGGCCCGTCGAGGGCGGCCACGAACTGGTCCGGCCCGCCTGGAAGGGTCAGCCCGTCACCGATGCCCGGCCGCACGTCGTCGTCGGCGAGGAGGACCTGGGCGCGGCCGTCGTCGATCGTGACGGCACCGTGCGCGTGCGCGTCCAGCGGCTCCCCCGGGACCTCTCGCGTCTGGACGTGCGCCACGGGGCCCTGCGCGAGTCCTCGGTCAGGGACGTTCGACGCACGGCCCCGGCACCCATGAGGTCTGCTCCGCGCCAGTCGTCGCCGCTGGGCACGGTGGTGAGTGCCACCTACTCAACCGGGTCGATCCGACTTCCCGGGATGGACCACCCGCAGGAGGTGACCGGACGGGTGGTGGCGCCCAGGGCGGGACGTGACCTGCCGGTGGTCGTCTTCCTGCACGGCCGCCACCAGTGGTGCGAGGAGGGTGCCGGCGAGTGGCCCTGCGCTGAGGGCAGCTCCCCCGTGCCGAACCTCGAGGGCTACCGCCACCTGCAGGAGGAGCTCGCCAGCCGCGGCTACTTCACCGTCAGCATCGACGCCAATGCCATCAATGCCCAGGACCAGGTGCTGCCAGACCTGGGCATGGACGGCCGCGCCCGGCTGGTGCGCGAGCACCTGACAAAGCTGGCCTCGTGGCAGGGCGGTGCGACGGCACCTTTTGCCTCCACCGTGAAGGCCCGCTATGACCTGGGCCTCACGATGCTGGTCGGCCACAACCGCGGCGGCGAGAAGGTGGCCCATGCCGCGAACCAGAGCTTGGCAATCGCGACGTGCACATCTCCGGCCAGGTGCTGGTGGCCCCGACGAACTTCTTCCAGACGGCCTCGCCGCTGACGCCGACGCTGACGATCCTGCCCGGCTGTGACGGCGACGTCGCCGACCTGCAGGGCGTCGACTACTCCGACGGCGCCATCCGCTACGGCACCCGGCAGGCCCTGTCGACTGCGGCCTACCTGCCCGGCGCCAACCACAACTACTTCAACACCGAATGGACCCCCGACGCCCCCACCGGCATGGACGACGGCGAGTGGACCGAGTGCGCAGCAGAACAGCGATTGTCGCCGGCGAGGGAGCACTGACCGGCATGGTGAGCTCGGCGACCGGCGGCGCGCGGGAGCGTCTGACCACGCCCACCGATGCGGCCTGGACGGTCTCCGGGGCCGCGCGGTGCACCGCCGAGGACTGTGTGGCCGCCCAGGAGGGGGAACTGCCCCCCCCGCACTGGCGTCTGCCTCGGGAGTTCGGCGGGGACGCGCTGGAGCCGCAGGGCTGGGTCTGGCAGGCGGGCAGCCCGATGGTGCTGAGTGCGGCGCGGCCGGTGCGCCTGTCGAGTGCTGAGGCGCTGGACGTGCGCATGGCAATGGAACCCACGGCCACGAGGACACCAACCCTCCGCCTGGTCGACGAGTCGGGGCGCAGTGCCACGCTGCGGCCCCAGGGGCCGGCCCTGCGCCAAGGCATCCATGGCGCCACCGACGCGGCCGGAGGCCGGTGGCTTGCGCAGACGGTGCGCTTCGTCCTTTCCTCCGGCGGCATCGACCTGGCGCGGATCACCCGCGTCGTCCTGGATGGTGGGAAGGGGGCCGCCGGTCGGATCCTGGTGCTCGACCTGTCGAGTGCCCGCAGCGGCATCGCCGCCCGAATGGCCCCGCCCACCAGCATCCTGACGGCCCCGAGCCCTGCCACCGTCATCGACGGTTCCACTCCGTGGACGCACCGCGTCACCGTCGCGCTGTCGAGGCCGCTGGCCCGCCCAGCCACCCTGCGCAGCCTGCTGCTGAACAGCACTGACGTCCGGCTGGACGAGATCGTCCTGCCGGCCGGCCGGCGTACGCTCGACCTGGCCCTGCCCGTCGATGGCAACACCGAGTGGACTCCCGAGGGGTCGGTCGCCCGCCTCTTGCCAGTGCAGGGGCCGGTGGTGGTCGCGTCCCCGGTCGCGGCGGTCACGGTGACCGAGGGCGATCCGCAGCCCAGGGTCTCCATCACGCCGGCGACGGCCACTGCGACGCCGGGCGGCACGCTCTCGTGGAAGGTCAGCGTGGAGAACCCGCCGCGTACGACACCGCTGTACCTGTACTTCATGGCCGAGGGCACCGAGCCGCCCTTGCTCACCTCGGAGCTCTCGCCCGAGGGTCGCCAGTGGTGGTCGGTCGAGGAGGGCGAGGACCTGCCACTGGACCAGGCCGGGGCCTGGCGCGTGGTGGAGATGGCCCCCGGCAGCATCGAGGCCCATGTCACCATGCCGTTGTCCACGACGGCGAGACCGGGCCACCGGGTGCGTCTGGTCGCCATGGCCGGCGGCATCGAGCTGACCACGGGTGACGTGCTCGAAGGGGTCCTGCAGGAGCCCTGACCCCTCGCGGGCGCGGTGGGCAGGGCCGGGTGCCCTGCC
>NZ_JBHWOO010000221.1:0-14364 GCF_043424415.1 Luteococcus sp.
TTCTCCGCACCCACTGGGTGCGGCCCCGCCGCTGTTCTTTCTGCTGGACCTCGGTGAGGCAGGGCCTTCAAGGCCTGGTCAGGCCTTCTTGACCTGCTCGGCCGACTGCTTGGCCGACTCGGCAACCTCGTCCTTGGAGGACTGGGCCTGCTCGGTCACGTCCTGCTTGACGAAGGCGGCCTCGTCCTTGACGACCTGGGCCGACTCGGCGGCGCTCTGCTTGACCTGCTCGGCAGCCTGCATCGCGGGCTCCTTCAGGCTGGCAGCGGCGTCCTTGGCGAGGTCCTGGGCCTGGTCGAGGTAGGGCTGGGCCTGCTCCTTGGCCTGCTCGACGTAACGCTTCTCCACCTTGGTGGAGGGCACGAGGCCACCGGCGAGGGCGCCGAGGCCGAAGGCCACGAGACCTGCAGCCAGCGGGTTGCCGCGGGTGGTGCGACGAACCTGGCGGGGAGCGTCGGCGACGTTCTGGCGAACGCCCTCGGCAGCATCGGCCGCGCGGTCACGAGCCTCGTCGGCACCCATCGCGGCGCGGTCGCGCAGCTCCTGGGCCTTGTACTCGGCCTGGCCGACCACGCCATTGTCGTAGTAGTCATCCTCGCGGCCGAAGATGCGCTCCTTGACGTCGCCCACCTTCTCGGCAACGCCCTCCTTGGCCTTCTCGACCTGGTTCTGGGCGATGTTCTTCGGGTTGGCCTCGTCGGCCAGCGCGTTGACGTCCTGGCTCAGGTTGGCGCGGGTGCGCTCGATGTCCTGGCGGATCTGCTCGGGGTTGCTCATCGGTTCTTCTCCTCATTGCCCTTCAGGGCGTTGGGAATCTTCTTGGCGGTCTCGGTGGTGCGGGGAAGGCCGTCGACCTCGTCGAACTCCTTCTTGCCCCGCTGGGCCAGGACTGCGGCGACGATGCCCCACAGCACTGCCATGATCAGGCCAGCCCAGCCGAGGGCCGGGTGGTCGTGGTTGCCGATCAGCACGGCCAGGGTCCACCAGGCGGCGAGGCTGAGGAAGGTCAGGGCCAGGTGGGCAGCGATGCCGGCTCCACCGACCATGCCAGCACCCTTGCCTGCGCGAGCGGCGTCCTGCTTGATCTCGGCCTTGGCGAGCTCCATCTCCTGGTGGACCAGGGTGCTGAAGTTCTCGGTCAGGTCCGAGACGATCTCGCCGAGCGAGCGGGGGTCCTCGACCTTGCCCTGGGCCGCAACGCCGTGGGCGGTGGGGCGGTCACCCGGGACGTGGGCGCCGCTCATCGGGTGCTTCCCGGACGGTCCTGGCCACGCAGGGGGTCATTGCCGTAGGGCTGGTCCTGCAGGTGGCCGGCCTCGCGGTCCAGGGGACGCTCGACGTGGGCGTAGCCGTACTCGACGTTCGCCTGGTCCTGGGCGTAGCGACGCTCGGTGTACTGGGGCTCGGTGTACTGGGGCTGGGTGTACTGGCGCTCCGGCACCTCGTAGCCCTCGCTGCGGAAGCGGCTCTCGCCGAACTGCGCACGGCGCTGGTAGGGGTTGGTGTCCAGCTCGGCGTCGCTGGCCAGGTCGCGGGTACCGCGGGCGAGGCGACCGGCAAGGAGACCGGCGCCGGCGGCGATTGCCAGGAAGGTGCCGGGCTTGCGGGCGGCGAAGCGACGCACCTCGAGCACGATGTCGTCGGGGCTGCTCTGCTCGAGCCACTGGGCCAGGTTGTCACCGCGGGTCGCGAGGTCGGAGACGAACTCGGCGACGGGGCCGCTGGCGGGCTTGCCCTGGCCGAGCTGGGTCAGCTCGCCGCTGAGACCGCGCACGGTGGTGGCGATGGCGTTCTGGCCATCGTTGGCACGTGTGCGGAACTCGCCCACGGTGCTGTCGATCAGGGTGCGAACCTGGTCGCGGGCCTCACCGGCCACCTGGGTGGCCTCGAGCTTGGCGGTCTCGGCCACCTGCTGACCACCCTCGACGGTGGCGTCCTTGAGGTCGGCGGCCTTGACCTTCGCCTCGGTGGCGACCTGCTCGGCCTCGCGCTGGGCCTGGTCGGCCTTCTGGTTGGGCTTGTTGGTCTTTGTCATGACTCTAGGCTCGCCGACTCCGACCCCGACCCGACACCAACCACGCCAGAAGATACCCTTAGGGGTGGGGCGTTTTCGCTGTGGGCGTCGGGGCAGGGCCGTGACGGCTCAACAGGGGTTGGGAGAGCCCATGTCAGTGACCTGCTCGATGCCCCAGTGGCCCGGCTCGCAATTCATCACACTCCTTTGCTTGCACACCTCGCACGCCTTCCCGGGGCCGTTGAACTGCACGGTCCAGACGAGCTTGTCGGTGCAGTGGTCGCACCCCTCGAGGTCGTCGACGGCGGGCCATCATTGGGGCACTTCTTGAGCGGCATCGTCACCGATCGGCCGGGAGCCGTCGCGGGTGGCGGGCAGCCGCACCAGGGCGACGCCCTTGGCCTTGTCCAGCCCGACCAGGTCGCCACGCACTATGCCCGTGCTGGAGCGGACCGCGATCGAGGCGGCATCGGTGAACGACGGGGCAGCGGTCATCATCAGGTCGTCTGCGACGAAGAAGCCGCTTCCCTGGTTGAGTCCGACGCAGTTGTTCACCTGCACTCGCACGAGGCCACTGCCCCATGGGTTGGAGTGGCCACTACGCCGGCGCCGGCCGGGGGCTGGGCTGGAGGACGCGGAGGCGGTGCCGGTCGGCATCTGGTCGTCGGCTGGCGTGCCCGACGAGCAGCCCGCAACAAGGCCGAGTGCGAGCACGGCGACGGACAGGTGGACGCACCTGCCCGAGTACGCATGGCACCGTCCTGTCAGACGAACCCCGCCCCCGGGCATCCGGCGGCGGCAACCCTCGGCAACACAGCCCTGCCCGGGGGAGGGGTCCTAGGGTGTCCGGGAAGGGAGTGAGTCCGATGGAGATCCTGGTGAAGGCGCTGTCGCTCGTGGCGATCATCGCCACCGGCTACGGCATCAAGAGGATCGGCTGGGTCACCGTGGACGACTTCCCGATCTTCGCCACCATCGTGCTCAAGGTCACGCTGCCGTGCGCCCTGGTCACCAGCTTCAACAGCCAGCGCATCGATGCCGCCCCATTGCTGGTGCTGGCGAGCGCGGGCCTTCTGGTCAACCTCGTGATGCAGGTCGCCGGGGTGCTGCTGGAATCGCGTCGCGGCCGACAGGAGCAGGCCTTCGCCGTCATCAATGTCCCCAGCTTCAACATGGGCGCCTTCGCCATTCCCTACCTGTCGGGCTTCATGGGGCCCGCTGCCGTGGTCCATGCGAGCCTGTTCGACATCGGCAATGCCTTCGCCGCCGCAGGGATCGCCTATGCCTGGGGGACCTCCTTGGCCGACGAGGAGCGCCGGACGAGCGTGCGGGGCTTCGTGCACTCCATGCTCAGCTCGGTGGTCTTCGACGTCTACCTGGTGCTGGTGGCGATGCAGCTGCTGGACCTGCGCTTCCCCGCGCCGGTGATCACCTTCACCACCACCGTCGGATCGGCCAACACCTTCCTGGCCATGCTGATGATCGGCATCGGCCTGGAGGTGAAGCTGGACCGCAGACGCTATGGTCAAGCCGCCCGCTACCTGCTCGTGCGCTACGCCATCTGCATCGTGCTCGCTCTGGGTGTGTGGCAACTGCCCCTGCCGCAAGACTTCCGGCTACTGCTGGTGATGGTGCTCTTCGCCCCCATTGCCGCCATGGCGCCCGGATTCACCTCAATCATCCGTGGCGATGTCACGCTGAGCACCTTCATGACCAGCGTCAGCATCGTGGTGGGCATCATTGCGATGCCCACCCTGCTGACGGTGTTGGGCTGACGGTGTTGGGCTGACCGGGCTCAGGCGCCCAGGTCGCGCAGGAAGTCCTTGGCCCAGTCGTCGATCTGGTGGCTGAAGACCTGCTTTCGCAGCGCCCGCATCCGCCGGCGACGCTCCGACTTCGAGTCAGTCGCAGCCTTCAGGATCGTCTGCTTCATGCCGTTCAGGTCGTGCGGGTTGCACTGGTAGGCCTGCTTCATCTCCTTCGCGGCGCCGGCGAACTCGCTGAGCACCAGCGCGGCATCGTCGTCCTGGTGGCAGGCGACGTACTCCTTGGCCACCAGGTTCATGCCGTCGCGCAGCGGGGTGACCACCATCACGTCGGCGATCGAGTACATCGCCGCCATCGTGGTGCGCGGGAAGGAGTCGTGGCGGTAGGCGATCACCGGACGGCCGATGTCGCCCTCCTGGGAGTTGATCCGGCCAACAAGCAGGTCGATGTCGTCGCGCAGCTTCTTGTACTCCTCGACGCGCTCGCGCGAGGGGGTGGCCACCTGCAGGAAGACGGTCTCTGCCGGGTCGAGCTCGTCGTCGCGGAAGAGCTCGCCGAAGGCGCGGATCCGCTGGCGCAGGCCCTTGGTGTAGTCCAGCCGGTCGATGCCCAGGAAGATCGTGCTCGGATTGCCCAGGTTCTCGCGCAGCTGCTGGGCCTCCTCCTGCACCGCCGGGTCCTCGGCCAATGCCTTGAAACCGTCGGCATCGATCGAGATCGGGTAGGCGCGGGCCTTGACGGTGCGGCCGTCGGGCATGGTGATCGTGTCGCGCGTGGCCTGCACGCCCGAGAGCTGCTTGGCCAGACGCACGAAGTTGTGCGCCCCGCCGGGCAGCTGGAAGCCGATCAGGTCTGCGCCCAGGAGTCCCTCGACGAGCTCCTTGCGCCACGGCAGCTGCTGGAAGAGCTCCTGGGGCGGGAAGGGGATGTGCAGGAAGAAGCCGATGCGCAGGTCGGGGCGCAGCTCGCGCAGCATCGAGGGCACCAGGTGCAGCTGGTAGTCCTGCACCCACACCGTCGCGCCCTCGGCGGCGTTGGCGGCCGCGGCCTCGGCGAAGCGCTGGTTCACCTGCTTGTAGGTGTCCCACCACTCGCGGTGGAACTCCGGCGGCGCCACGACGTCGTGGTAGAGCGGCCAGAGAGTCGCGTTGGAGAAGCCCTCGTAGAAGTCCTCGACGTCCTGGCTGTTCAGCGGCACCGGCACGATCGAGTAGCCCTCGTGCTCGAAGCCGTCAATGGTTTCGTCGGGGGCGCCGTGCCAGCCGATCCAGGCACCGCCCTTGCGCTTCATCACGGGCTCGAGGGCCGTCACCAGGCCGCCGGGGGAGGTTCGCCAGACGGGCTGTCCGTCGGCATCGGTCTTGCGGTCCACCGGAAGGCGGTTGGCCACCACGAGGAAGTCGGAGAGTTCAGCGTTCTGGGTCTGGGGCATGGATCTCAAGTCCTTCGCACTGGTCGGTTCACCTTCCATCCTACCCAGCGTCGGAGCTGCACCGCCGGCCCACGGTCTCCGCCCGGTCGTGGTGACGTGGGTGCAGCCCCGCTCGTGGCAGGCTGGGGCCATGAGCCTGGAGACAGCACAGATGCCCACCGACGGCACATGGCGCGCCGTCACCCCCGAGGGAGCACAGGCCATCGAGCAGGTCGCGGCCATGGCAGCCCAGGTGCTGCTGGTCAGCGACTTCGACGGCACCCTGGCCCCGATCGTCGACGACCCCACCCAGTCACGGCCGCACCCGGCAGCGCTGGAGGCCTTCGCGGGCTTGGGCCGGCACGTGGCCCAGCTGGCCGTGGTCACCGGCCGCGAGGTGCAGGTCTGCCGCCAGCTCGGCGGCTTCGAACGAGTGCCCGGCTTCGAGAAGCTCGTCGTCCTGGGCCAGTATGGGCAGGAGTCGTGGGATGCCGCCACCGGTGAGGTGGCCCTGCCGCCGGTACCGGAACAGGTGACCGCGGCCCATCAGGAGCTCGAAGCCCTGGTCGCCTCGGCTGGGCCCGAACTGGACGGTGTCGTGCTGGAGGACAAGGGCCGCGCCATCGGCGTGCACACCCGTCGCGCCGCGGATCCCGAGGGCGCCTTCGTCGCACTCCAGGCCCCGGTGGCCAGAGTCGCCCAGGCCCACGGCCTGCTGCTGGAACCCGGTCGCCACGTGATCGAGGTGCGCAGCTCCGCCATCACCAAGGGGGACGCCATCCAGAGCCTGGTCGACCGCTTCAGCCCTGGCGTGGTGGTGATGATGGGCGACGACCTGGGCGACCTGGCCGCCTTCGCCCGCGTCGTCGAGCTGCGCGAACAGGGGATCGTTGGCATCAGGGTCGTCGCCGGCTCGGCCGAGCAGCCCGACGTCGCGGCCCAGGCCGACGTATTGTGCGACGGGCCCTCCGGCATCGCCGCCTGGCTCCAGGACCTGCTGGCCCGGGTGGAGCGGGTGCGCAAGCAGGGCTAGTGTTGACGCACCGGCACGGGGGAGTACCCCCGGCCTGGGGGGCGTTGGCGCAGCCGGTTAGCGCAGGGTGCTCATAACACCTCGGTCGCGGGTTCGAGCCCCGCACGCCCCACCATCACCAGTCGCGCGACCCCTCGACATGCAGGCCATCGCCGGATTGGATGGTGCCATGGGAGACGAACTCTACGAACACGAGACCAAGCAGACGATGACCCGTGAGCAGGCCGCCGAGCGCCTGCGCGAGATTGCCGACGGGCTGTCCCGCCACAACGAGGTCCGGGTGCGCCACGGCGACCGGGACATGGTCTTGGCCGTCCCGTCGACGGTCCAGCTCGAGGTCGAGGTGGAGGTGGAACCCGGCAAGGAGTCCGAGCTCGAGATCTCTATCAGCTGGTGAGCACTATCGCGATTGGCCTCGACGACTTCCGCGCCCTGGCCCGCAGCGCCCCGTGGCTGTGGCGTTCCTTCACTGCCGTGGTCACCAACGCCGAGGGTGGCTCCGTCGATTTCGGGCGCGAGCCAATCCGCGTCACCACCAACCGTGACGGTGCCCTCGAGGCCACGCGTCTTGACGGGGAGGTACTGAAGAGCGAGCGCGCCACGCCGGGGGAGTGGCCAGATCGTGACGCCCTGCTGGCCGAGGCGACCCGTCGGCCCGACGGCCTGGTCACCCACCGCGTCGACAGCCCACCCGACCTGGACTGCGCCCTGATCCAGTCCTACCAATGGGTGGCCATCACCGACCCCCGGGAGCTCGTTGAGAGCGCGTGGTCCGGCGAAGCGAGCGACGCCCTCATCGAAGACCTGCGTGTCGAGGTCATCGATGGGCGAGAGACCTGGTGCGCCACGGTCACTCCGGCCCAGGACTACGACCCACGCTGCTCCTGCTGCGCCTTGATGACGGGCACGGTGAGCCTCGCCATTGACCAGATTGGTGACTGGGAGGACCGTGCTCGTGGGGCTTCGACGCGCTTCGCCGTCGGCCTCGACCGGCAGACGGGCGTCGTGAGCCACCTGCGCCACCTCGACGGGAAGACCGCCGGAGAGGGCTGGGACATTCGGATCGAGTCGGTCGCGCCGCACTGATTGTCCGGCCGTACTGGCAATCAGGACAGACCGGCCGTCAGGACAGGAAGCGCTCGATCTCCCGGCCCACACCCGAGTCGTCGTGGTGCCCGGCCCGCGGGAAACCGGCATCCACCAGCAGGGGGTGCGCGTCGGCCATCGCATAGCCGTGACCGACCGCGTGCAGCATCGCCAGGTCATTGGGCATGTCGCCGAAGGCCAGGGCGTGCTGCAGGTCGACGCCCAGCTCGGTGGCCAGGATCTGCAGTGTGTGTGCCTTGGTGACGCCCAGGGCCGAGACCTCCAGCAGCCCGATGGGCCCGCCGATCGACCACGTGCAGGTCAGCCGGTCCTCGCAGACCTGCATCAGCACCTCGGCCAGTTCGTCGCTGGAGTGCACGGTGGAGCTGACCAGCAGCTTCACGAAGGGCTTGGCGGTGATGATCTCCTCCAGGCTTCCCACCAGCTCGGCCTCCACCAGGTCGCCGCGCAAAGGGCACTCCGGCTCACGGCCCCACCCGATGCCATATTCCACGCCGAAGCTGATGTGATCGCAGCGACGGCGCATCTCCTGGGCCACCTCCAGACAGACCTCGGCAGGCACCGGGAAGGACTCCAGGATGGTCTCCTCGGCAAGGTCATAGACCACGGCGCCATTGCTGCTGATCACATAGGGGTGGGCGGAACGGATCGGATCCAGGCACTGCAACCAGCGCGCCGGGCGACCCGTCGCCACGACGAAGGGCACCCCCAGCTCGGCCAGGCGCAGCACCGCAGCCGCATTGGCCGGGCTCACCTGCTTGGCAGAGTCGAGGAAGGTGCCGTCCAGGTCGCTGGCCACCAGCGAGGGAATCATCACAGCCTCCGGTTCGGTGTCGGTGTCCCGGCATCGCCCGAGGCGCTGCCCGAGGGCATCGGGGACTCCATGGACGGGCGGTCCGAGGGAGTGGTCGGCTGGGCACTGGCCGACCGGCTCGGATCGGGCGATCCACTGGCCGGGCTGGGCGAGGCCGAGCTCGGTGACGGAGAGCCGCTGCCCTGGCTCGGCGAGGCAGAACTGGGCGGGGCCGACGTGGGCGACTGGCTCGGGGGCGGCGACTGCGACTGGCTCTGGCTCGGCGGCGGCGAGGTCGGGATCGGCGGCGGTGGGGGAGCCGGCGGCTTGTTCTGGAAGAGCAACACGGCGATCAGCAGCGCCAGGGCGGCCAGCAGCACCATCAGCAGCCAGCTGACCGCGATCGACATCCATCCGGCGCGGTCATGGCGCCCCGGCCACGGAAGCGGCCAGGCCCGCCAAGGCCCGGGACGTGGCTCGTCGATCCAGTGCAGCCGGTAGTCGGGGCCCGAAGGGGTTCCCAGCGGCGCGGTGGAGGACAGGTCGACACAGCGCAAGAGCCGCACACCCTCCTCAACCGCGGCATCGCTGGCGTCATGGGCCAGGGCCACCCAGGGGGTCTGGATCGAGCCGTCCGGAGCTGCAGGAGCACTGGTGTCGCTGACGAAGCGATGGCCCAGGCGTCCCTCGTCCTGCCCCCGCCCGCCGCGGGCCACGACGGTGTCGATGTGCAGCTTGTTCACCTCACCGGCGAGCCGGTCGCGGCAGGCGGCGTCGTGGCCGGCGCCGTCAGAGAGCACCACCAGCATCACCTGGCGTTCGACGCCGCGTGAGTCGGGCCCGTGTGCCTGGTAGGCCACACCAGGAGGGCCGGCCACCAGGCGGGCATCGAGCCAGAAGTCGCCGATCCGCGGCGGGTCGGTGGGCAACAGGGGTGCCGCGAACCGCCCGCTGGCGGCGGCCGGCTTGTGCTGGTCTGGGGGCTGGCTGGTCATCGGGTCCATCTCACCACACGCGACCAAGCATCCAGCGGCCACGAAGGCGGCCGCGACCACGCGCGTCGTGGCAGGAACTCGGGGCTCGGCTGGAGAGGTATCGTGAAATCCGCGTGTGTTCGCAGCCCGACGCACACCACCGCCGACCCCGTCGTGTGGACAGGCCGACCAGCCCAGGAGACAGTCACGTGAGCAGCACCCCCGAGTACGCCGCCGGCGAGCCCCAGACCCCTGCCGTCGAGGCTGGCCAGCCCGAGGCCGCCCCCGCGCAGGCAGCGGGCCAGCGGGCCGGCACGACCGAGGAGGTCGCCCGGGCCGCGCAGGTGCTCGGCGAGGCCATCGCCCAGGTGCAACGCGTGATCGTCGGCCAGGAGCACATGGTCGAACAGCTGATGGTGGGCCTGCTCGCCAAGGGCCACATCCTGCTCGAGGGCGTCCCCGGCGTCGCCAAGACCCTCGCGGTGCGCTCCTTCGCCACCGTCGTGGGCGGTGAGTTCGCCCGCGTGCAGTTCACACCGGACCTGGTGCCCTCCGACATCGTCGGCACCCGCATCTACTCGGCGTCCAAGGAGAGCTTCGACATCGAGCTCGGCCCCGTCTTCGTCAACTTCGTGCTCGCCGATGAGATCAACCGCGCCCCCGCCAAGGTGCAGTCCGCGATGCTCGAGCTGATGGCCGAGAAGCAGGTCTCCATCGGTGGCGTCACCTACCCGGCCAAGAAGCCCTTCAACGTGATCGCCACCCAGAACCCGGTGGAGTCAGAGGGCGTCTACCCGCTGCCCGAGGCCCAGCGGGACCGTTTCCTGCTCAAGGTCGACGTGCCCTATCCCAAGGGCGACGAGGAACTCGAGATCCTGCGCCGCATGTCGGTGTCCCCACCCGAGCCGGTGCAGGTGCTCGACCCGCAGACGGTGCTGGAACTGCAGGACCTGGCCAGCAATGTGTTCGTGCACAACCTGGTGGCGGAGTACATCGTCCGGTTGGTGCTGGCCACGCGCACCCCTGCAGACTTCGGCATGCCCGACCTCGCCAGCGTGATCGAGATCGGCTGCTCCCCGCGTGCCACCCTCGGCCTGGTCTCCGCCGCCCGAGCGCTTGCCCTGATCCACGGTCGCGACTACGTGCTCCCCACCGACGTGCAGGCCGTGGCCCGCGACGTGATGGCGCACCGCCTGGTGCTGGGATTCGACGCCGTGGCCGACAACATCGAGCCCGCCCAGGTCGTCGAGCGCATCCTGGCGATGGTGCCACCGCCCACTCCGGTGTGGAACGAGCGGACCCCGGCCCAGCAGCCAGCCGCGCCCGTACAGCCGTCGCAGCCGCAGGATCTGGGCCAGTTCCCGCCGCCCCAGCAGCAGGCCCCGCAGCCTCCCGCCAATCCCTACGACCCCCGCTGACCCATGACCTCGACGCCCACCTTCCAGGCGCCCGGGCCCGCCCAGCCCGGCCGTGACCGTCCCGACATCGGGGCGGCCGGCAGCGTGCTCGCCCCACCCGCCGGCGCGACGCTGCCGCTGGGCAAACTGGCTCCCGAGGCGGCCCTGCGACGCCTCGAACTGACCATCGTGCGTCGCCTCGAGGGCTTCCTGCACGGCGACCACCTCGGCCTGCTGCCGGGGCCGGGTGCCGACGCCCACGACGCCCGGCAGTACCAGCCCGGCCAGGACGACGTGCGCAAGATGGACTGGGCCGTCACCGCCCGCACGACCATCCCGCACGTGCGCGACACCATCGCCGATCGGGAACTGGAGGTCTGGGCGCTGCTCGACGTCACCCCGTCGATGAACTGGGGCACCGAGGGGGTCACCAAGCGTGACCTGGGCATCGCCGCGATCGCCACGATCGGCTTCCTGAGCCAGCGCATGGGTGACCGTTTCGGCGGCATGATCATGCGCCAGGACCAGGTCAAGCGGCTGCCGGCCAGCAGCGGGCGCACCGCCCTCTACGGGCTGCTGCGCAAGATGCTCGACGAACCGATCGTGCCCGACCGTGCCCCCGGTGGCATGACCCTGGCGGCCGGCATCGAACAGCTCGCCCGCACCCAGCGGCGCCGAGGCATGCGCGTGGTCGTCAGCGACTTCCTCACTCCCGGTGACGCCGAACTCGATCCTGAGGTCGAGCCGGAGTGGGAACGCGCCCTGCGACGCCTCGCGGTGCGCAACCAGGTGCTGTGCATCGAGGTGGTCGACTCCCACGAGATCACCTTTCCCGACGTAGGCGAACTGCTGATCCGCGACCCGGAGAGCGACTTCGCCCGCTACGTCAACACCTCCGACCCGGCCGCCCGCGCCAGGATGGACGCCGCAGCGGCCGCCCAGCGCGAGCGGACCCGGATCGCGATGCGCCGTGCCGGGGTCGGCCACATCCAGCTGCGCACCGACCGCGACTGGGTCGCCGACATCGCCCGCTTCGTGCTGAGCTACCGGCGCACCGCCGCGATCCTGCACCAGCCACCCCAGGGGGTCACGCGATGATGCTGCTGGTCTCGCTGCTGTCCTGGCCCGACTTCAAGCAGCCCGAGAGGCTGTGGTCGCTGGTGGTGCTACCACTGCTGGTGATCGCCTACCTCTACCTGCTGCGCCGCAAGGGCCGCACCGGCATCCGCTACACGAACACGGCGGTGCTCTCCCGCGTGCTCCCGCGCCAGTCCCAGTGGCGCCGCCACCTGGCTGTCGCCATGAGCCTGTGCTCGCTGGTGGCGCTGGCCATGGCCTGGGCACGTCCGATGGGCCTGGAGAAGGTCCCTCGGGAACGCGCGACGGTCGTGGTGGTGATCGATTCCTCACAGTCGATGATGGCCGCCGACGTGAAGCCCAACCGGCTGGATGCAGCGAAGAAGGCCGCGAGCGACTTCATCGCCACCCTTCCCGAAGGCTTCAACGTCTCGGTCGTGGCCCTCAACGGCAACCCCTCGGTGCGGATGCCACCCAGCGTCGACCGCGCCGCCACCCAGCGCGCGATCGACGGCATCGAGCTGGCCGACGGTACCGCCATCGGTACCGCCATCGACGTCAGCCTCAATGCCATCAAGCAGGCCCCACCCGGTGACGGCGACAAGCCCGCCCCCGGCATGGTCGTGATGCTCTCCGACGGCGCCAGCACCGACGGCGCCGACCCGCGCACCGCCGCGGCCAAGGCCCGCACCGCCAAGGTGCCGGTGCACACCATCAGCTACGGCAAGTCCACCGGCTACGTCGACCTGGACGGCAAACGCGAGCGCGTGCCACCGGACCCGGCCGCGCTGAAGGAGATCAGCCGCATCACTGGCGGCAAGTCCTGGAGTGCCGACTCTGCCGACCAGCTGAAGGATGTCTACAAGGACGTCAAGACCCAGGTCGGCCACGAGGAGGTCCGCAAGGAGCGCACTGCCCAGTACGCCCTGTACGCGCTGGCCTTCGCCACCATCGCCGCGCTGGGCGCCGTCTCGATGGCTGCACGGTGGCCGTGATGAGGACCCTGTTGATGACCCCCACCCCGCTGCTGCTGGAGTTCATGCGCCCCGAACGCCTGTGGTTCCTGCTCATGGTGCCCGTGATCGGCCTGCTCTACGTCGCGCTGAACTCGCGCTTTCGCCCCACGCCGGGGCTGCGGCGCACCCGCCTGGACCTGGTCATCCCCAAGGACTCGGCCTGGAAGCGCCACGGCGCCGTCATCCTGGCCCTGGCCTCGCTGGCCTCGCTGGTGGTGGCCTGGGCGATGCCGAAGGCCTACACCGACGTGCCGCGCGACCGCGCCACCGTCGTGATCGCCATCGACGTCTCGCGTTCCATGGTCGCCACCGACGTGCAGCCCAACCGACTCGAGGCGGCCCAGGCCGCGGCCCAGGCCTTCACCCGGCAGCTGCCCGAGCGCTTCAACGTCTCCCTGGTCAGTTTCGCCGCCACCGCCCAGATCGTCGTGCCGCCCACCACCGACCGCGGAGCGGTGGACCGGGCCATCCAGAACCTGGAGGTGGCCCCGTCGACGGCCATCGGCGAGAGCATCTACACCTCGCTGGACGCCCTCAAGCTGGTGCCGCCGGACCCGAAGGCGCCCAAGGAGACCGCACCAGCCGCCATCGTGCTGCTCTCCGACGGCGCGACGAACATCGGCCGACCCTCGCTGGTGGCTGCCCAGCAGGCCCGCAAGCAGTCGGTGCCGGTCTACACGATCGCCTACGGCACCGCGCACGGCTACGTGGTGGAGGGCGGGCAGCGCCAGCCGGTGCCGGTGAACCATGCCGAGCTGTCGGCCGTGGCCAAGGCCTCGGACGGCAAGAAGTTCGCGGCCGCCAGCCGCGACGAGCTGGAGGCCGTCTACCAGACCATCGCGCGGTCGGTCGGCTACGAGAAGGTGTACACCGAGGTCACCGACAAGTACGCGGGCCTGGCGCTGCTGCTGGCGGTGCTGGCCTCCCTGGGGGTCATCTCGCTGGGAGCACGCTGGCCCTGAGGCCGCCGGCCCGTGTCCCGGTCCTGGGTGGCGGGCACGGCTCCGCAGTGGTTGATTGGATGCCATGTCCAGCATCAGCCAGAACCTTGCCGCCGTCGAAGCCCGCATCGCCGAGGCCTGCGCCGCCGCCGGACGTGACGCGGCCAGCGTGCGCCTGCTCCCGGTGAGCAAGACCCACCCGATGGCGGCGATCCGCGAGGTCGCCAGCCACGGCTACACGCTCTTCGGCGAGAACAAGGTGCAGGAGTTCGTCGCCAAGGCATCCGAGGTGGCCGAGGGGGAGCAGGTGCGCTTCAGCGTGATCGGGCACCTGCAGACCAACAAGGCCAAGCAGGTCGCGGAGCTGGCCAGTGAGTTCCAGTGCCTCGACTCGGCCAAGATCGCCACCGCACTCGACCGTCGCATGCAGGCCCTGGGACGTCGCCTGCCGGTGCTGATGCAGGTGAACTCGTCGGGCGAGCCGCAGAAGTCGGGCATCGCGCCCGAGGAGGTCGATGCCCTGGTCGCCGAGCTCGAGGCCTGTGATGGCCTTGATGTCCGCGGCCTGATGACCGTCGCGGTCAAGGGCCCCGACGACCAGGTGGCCGCCTGCTTCGAGCGGATGACCGCCCTGCAGGAGCGCCTGCGCCAGGACCAGGCACTGGGCTCGTCCTGGGACGAACTGAGCATGGGCATGTCGGGGGACCTCGCCCTGGCGATTGCCCACGGCTCGACCTGTGTGCGCGTGGGCACCGACATCTTCGGCGCCCGCGACTACTCCCGGGCCTGAGCCGGCTTCCGTCCCTACGCGCCGGGGGCGCCCATGCACAGATC
>NZ_JBHWOO010000222.1:0-10973 GCF_043424415.1 Luteococcus sp.
GAGATGTGGTCCCACTTGGCCTCGCCGGAGTAGGCGTCGGCGACGGTGCGGGCGTGCAGGCAGATCGCGGCGATGCCTTCCTCCTGGGCGATCCGGCCCGCGTCGAGGAAGGTGTGGTGGTCGTCGTCGATGCCGATGCGGGTCTTCATGGTGGCGGGCACGCCGTACTTGTCGGCGGCCTGCACGGCGGCGCGCAGGATCAGGCGCATCCGGTCCCGCTTCCACGGGAGTGCGCCGCCGCCACCCTTGCGGGTGACCTTGGGCACGGGGCAGCCGAAATTCAGGTCGACGTGGTCCACCTGGTACTGGTCGCACAGCACCTCGGTGGCGCGCGCCACCATCGCCGGATCCGCGCCATAGGTCTGGACGCTGCGCACCGTCTCGTTGGGGGCGAAGCCGAGCATCTGCTTGGTCTTGCGGTCCTGGATGACGATGCCGCGGCTGGTGAGCATCTCGCACACGTACAGTCCCGCGCCCTGCTCGGCGCACAGCTGGCGGAAGGCGCGGTTGGTGATGCCGGCCATCGGGGCCAGCACCACGGGCGTGTCGACGACCACGGCATCGGTCCTGCTCGGTGCCGACAGGCGAAGGGGCGGGTAGGCGCTCACGTGCTCACTCTCGAGGTCTTGGTGCACCAGCGGTCTGCCGCTGGCCGCACCAACTGTAGTTCGGGGTGCTGACAAAACCTGGCCTGTCAGACGGCAACCCTGCCGATTGCCAATCGGAGAATGTCTCCGTATCGTGGAAATCGTAGCCAGGACGGCGGCCCACGCCGACACGAGAACCCCAAGGACACTGCATGAAGATTGGAATCATCGGAACCGGCCACATCGGCGCGAGCCTCGTGCGCAAGCTGAGTGAAGCGGGCCACGACGTCAAGGTCGCCAACTCACGCGGACCTGAGACCATCGCGGACGACCTGCTCACCCACGGCGCCCGCGCCGTCACCGCCGAGCAGGCGGCCACCGACGTCGAGGTGCTCGTCCTGTCGGTCCCGCTGAGCGCGATCCCCGGGCTCGCGGATCTCGTCAAGCGCCTGCTCGAACAGGCCACGGTCGTCGAAACGTCCAACTACTACCCGCAGCGTGACGGCGCAGAGCTGCTGCCCGAGGGCATCGTGGAGAGCCTGTGGGTCTCCGAGCAGCTCGGCCGTCCCGTGGCCAAGGCCTGGAATGCGATCGGTTCCGCCTCACTGGCCACCAATGGGCGCCCGCAGGGCGCCGAGGGACGGATCGCCCTGCCGGTGGCCGCCGACCGCGACCAGGACAAGAAGATCGCGATGCAGCTGGTCGAACAGACCGGCTTCGACGCCCACGACGCCGGCAGCCTGGCCGAATCCTGGCGCCAGCAGCCGGGCACCCCGTGCTACGGCACCGACCTGACCCTGGAGCAGCTGCCCGCAGCACTGGCCGCAGCCGACCGGGAGCAGGCGCCGGTGCGTCGCGACATCATCGTGCAGATCTTCACCACCTGGCTCGGTGCCGGGACGAACCCCGACGCCGAGTGGGGTGTGGCCATGGCACGCCTGGTGGAGTGCGGGCCGGACTTCCAGTTCTGAGCCCCGCCCCAGAACTGGCGCTGGCCGGCGTCCACCCGGTGGGCGTCGGCCAGTGCCGTTCCATCTCCGGCGCCGCTGCCCTCTCAGGCGACGCGGGGGTCGGGTCCGTACTGGGCGGGCACGCCCAGGTGGCCCCTCAGGGTCGTCCCTTCGTAGTCGCGGTGGTACAGGCCGCGCTCCTGCAGGATCGGCACCACCTGTTCGACGAAGAGGTCGACATCCTGGTCGTGCACGTCGGGTGAGAGCCAGAAGCCGTCGCAGGCGCCCGCCTCGAACCATTCCTGCAGGTGGTCGGCGATGGTCTCTGGGGAGCCGATCGGCGTCGGGTGGTAGTCGATGACACCATGCGCCAGCACCTCGCGCAGTGTCCAGCCCTCGCGCGCGACCTCGAGTGCGCGCTCCGAGCGCGGGTCGAAGGGGCTGGGCCGGGCGGCGGCCAGCTGCTGCTCGGTGAGCGGCTGGTCGATCTGCTCGGGAGCGAACTGCAGTCCGAGCATGCTGCCGAGATAGCCCAGGCGTGTGGGCAGGTGGTCGGCGGCGTAGGAGAGGCGGCGGTCGAGCACGTCGCGGGCATCCTTGCCGACGCCGACCATGAGGCCAGCGAAGAACTTCACGTCGTCGGGGTTGCGTCCGGCCTCCTGCGCGGCCTGGCGGGCGGCCTCACGCTGGGCACGGGCGTCCTCGATGGTGTATGCGGCACCGATCACACCGCTGGCGTGGCGGCCGGCGATGGTCAGGCCGTACTGGCCTCCACCGGCGGAGAAGATCACGGGCTGCCCCTGCTCGGACGGCGGAATGGGAAGCGGCCCGCGGGAGGCGAGGTACTGGCCCTGGAGGTTGGCCGGCTGCACCTTGCTGACGTCGACGAAGCGTCCGCTGGCCTTGTCCTTGATCCAGGCGTCCTTGCCCCAGCTGCCCCACAGGGCCTCGACGATCTGGATCATCTCGTGGGCGCGGGCATAGCGTTCGGGACGTTCGGCGACTGCCGCGCCGTAGTTGGCGGCGGCGGTGGGATCGCTGGTGGTGACGGCATTCCAGCCGGCGCGGCCGTGGCTGACGACGTCGAGGGCCTTGAACTGCCGGGCGAGGTTGTAGGGCTCGTTGAAGGTGGTGGAGCCGTTGGCCACCAAGCCGATTCGTTCGGTCTCGCGGGCGATGGCGGTGAGGGTGACGATCGGATCGAGCGTCATCTGGGGCTGTTCGACGGCCATCTGCTCACTGAAGGCGGGGAAGTCGGGCAGGAAGACGAAGGCGAACTTGCCTCGCTCGGCGGCCTGGGCGTGGCGCACGACGGCGTCGAGGTTGGTGTAGTTGTCGGCCTGCACGCCGTCGGCCCGCCAGGCGGTGGGCTGGGAGCCGTAGCCGGTGCCCAGGTACATGCCGAGGATCATCTGGTCTTTCATCGCACTTCCGGTTCTGTCGCGGTCGGGGTGGGGACCGCAGCAGACCCTTCACGCGGGGCGGGCTGTGCGGCCGGGTCGGATCTGGCCCAGCACCGTCGGCCCCAGCACCGTCGGCGATGAACTGGAGAGATCCTCCGCTTCAACGATACGGAGCTAGTCTCCACTTTTCAATGCGAGGGTGACGCACCCTCGATCCCACCCGGCCGCCAGCGGATCACCCGATGCCGCGGAAGGCGAAGCGGAAGTCCAGCCGCTGGCCCGTCGGCAGGCAGAACTCCTTGTGGGTGCGGGCACCCCACGAGTCGTCGCCACCAACACCCCGGCGCATCATTGCCGGCCGCAGCACGGTCTTGTGGACCGGCGGCAGCTCGTGCTCGTGGAAGGCGTTCTCCACCTCCGCGGGCGTCCAGTGCTGGGCCGAGAAATCCATCGTGGCCTCACAGTCCAGCAGCAGGCCCAGCCCGTGCTCGTCGGTGACCTTCGCCCACCGCACGCCGGTGTGGCTGCCCGACTCCTGCGGACGCAGGTAGGGGGTGAGCTGGTCGGCGACCTCGGCCTCCCAGATGCCGACGGTGGTGCTGGCCTGCCGGTCCACATAGCTCTCGTGCGGGCCCTGGCCGTACCAGACCAGCTGGTCCAGCTCGGCCGGGACGATGAACGCCAGCCCGAACTCAGGCGCGTCCGACAGGCCCTCGGCCGGATCCAGCACCGCGTGGACCTCGACGCGTCCGTCGCCGCCGACCCGGTAGGTGACGGTGCAGTGGCTCACCGGGGCGGTGGGCAGCTCATAGCGGTAGGTGACGCTGACGTCGTGCTCCCCGCGCTCCAGCGACAGATTCGCCGCATCGTCACTCACCATTCGGGCATAGCGGCTGGCCAGCAGCCACTGCCCGTCGTGGAAGCCCATCTGCCAGCCCTGCTCATTGGAGGTGGGCGCGTGCCAGAAGTTCGGCATGGGCGGGCGCACCATCAGCTCGCGACCGCCGTGGACATAGGAGACCAGACCGCCCTGGGTGCGGCTGAACAGCGCCTCGAAGTGCTCGCCCCGCACCCCGATGTTGTGGATGCCCTCCACCACCTCAGGCGCCGGCAGCGACACCGGTTCGGTTGCCGGGGCATCGACGACGAAGACCCCCTGGGTGTGGGCCACCTCGTGCCCGGCCGGGGCCCACTCGGTGGCCTCGGCCAGGGTGACACTGACGTCGATGCAGTACTCCCCCGCCTCGTACTGGGCGTTCGCAAGCTCGGGCAGGCTGACCGGAAGCGGCAGTTCGACGCTGCGTCCCGGGGCAACCGAGACCTCCAGCCCGTGCCGCTCCAGCACAAGACCCTCGCGGGAGACGACCACGGTGAAGGTGTGGGCCTCGCTGCCGGTGAAGAAGAGCCGGTTGCGCACGCTGATCCGGTCACGCTGCACGTCGATGGCATAGGGCTGGTAGAGCGCCTTCATCTCCAGCAACTTCGGCGTGGGTGTGTGGTCGGCGTACAGCAGGCCGTTGCCGCAGAACTCGGCGTCGTGGGGCCGCTCGCCGCAGTCGCCGCCGTAGCCCAGGTAGGGCTCGCCGAAGCGGTCGCGCAGCGCAACTGCCTGGTCGGCGAAGTCCCACACGAAGTAGCCCTGGAAGAGCTCCTCGCGCTCGGCCAGCTCGACGTACTTGCCGACCGCGCCGAAGGAGTTGCCCATCGCGTGCGCGTACTCGCACAGCACGAAGGGCTTGTCACGGTGCTCGGCCAGGTGCGCCTCGACGTCCGCGGCAGAGGTGTACATCTGGCTGGTGACGTCGGTGGTCTGCGGCAGCCGCGGGTCCCAGTGGACGCCCTCGTAGTGCACCGGCCGGTCGTCGAGCTCGCGGAAGCGCTCAGCGATGGCCAGCAGGTTGGAGCCGCCGAAGGACTCGTTGCCGCACGACCACATCACCACGCTCGGGTGGTTGCGATCCCTGTTCACCATGGAGTCGGCGCGGTCGATGAGCACGTCGTGCCAGTCGGGACGGTCGCCGGGCAGGGCGTCGTCGATGGTGGCCTGTCCGCGGATGATCTTGTCCCACATGCCGTGGGTCTCCAGGTTCATCTCGTCGATGACCATCAGGCCGTAGCGGTCGCACAGCTCGTAGAACCAGGTGTTGTTCGGGTAGTGGCTGGTGCGCACCGCGTTGGCATTGTGCTGCTTGAGGCAGACGATGTCGGCTTCGGTCTGCTCACGGGTCATGACGCGACCGTCCAGTCCGAAGTCGTGCCGGTTGACGCCCTCCATCACGATGCGGCGGCCATTCAGCTTGAGCAGGCCGTCCTCGATGGCGAATCGACGGATCCCGACCGGCTGCTCGACGATCTCGGTGCAGGTGCCGTCGCCGTCGAAGACCTCCAGGCGCAGCGTGTAGAGGTGGGGGTCCTCGGGGCTCCACAGCCGGGGATTGTCGACGTCGATCGTGAGCTTGTCGTCGGCAGCCGTGAGCGTGCCGACCCCCACCAGTTCGGCCGCCACGCGACCCTCGCCGAAAAATGTGGTCTCGACGCTGACGGTGCCGCGGGCGAGGTCGTCGGCCAGGTCGGTGCACACGTCCAGGTGCTCGACGTGGGCGCGGGGGCGGCGCAGCAGGACGACGTCGCGGAAGAGGCCGCTGAAGCGGTAGAAGTCCTGGTCCTCCAGCCACGATCCCGAAGTCCACTTGGGCACCTGGCAGGCGATCAGGTTCTCGCCCTCGACCAGCGCGTCGGTGATGTCGAACTCCGACGGAGTGAAGGAGTCGGCGGCATAGCCGATCCACTGCCCGTTGACCCACAACGCGACGGCCGACTCGGCCCCCTTGAAGACCAGGCTGAGGCGCTCGCCCTCGGCCAGCGGATGGCCCAGGGTGAAGCGGCGCCGGTAGCTGGCGATCGGGTTGAAACGCATCGGCACCTGGCCGGGCTCGATCGCCTCATGGCCATCCCAGGGGTACTGGGTGTTCACGTACTGGGGACGGTCGTGGCCCTCCAGCTGGATGTGGGCCGGCACCCGGATCTCGGACCAGCCGGAGTCGTCCAGTGCCGGGGCCTCGAAGCCGGGCACGGTCGCTGCCGGATTGGCGGCGTAGTGGAACTTCCAGCGTCCGTTGAGGCACTGCTCGAAGCTGCTGGTGCCCGTCTGGAGCTCCTGCTCGTCGGCGAACCAGCGATGGTCTGAATGGGCAGGCATCCGGTTCTCGGCGAAGTAGCCGGGCTCGGCGATGCGGTCGATGTAGCTCACTTGACTGCTCCTGTGATTCCTTCGGTGAACGTGCGCTGCAGGACGAGGAAGATCACCATCGTCGGGATCGAGGCGATCAGCACCGCCAGCATGAGGGTGCCGTAGTCGGTGACGTAGCCGGCGGTGAGGTTGGCCACCAGCATCGGGATGGTCTGGAACTGGTTCTCGATCAGGATGATCTTGGGCCACATGAAGTTGTTCCAGGCGGCCATGAAGGTGACCACCGCGGCCGCGGCATAGGTGGCGCGCATGGTGGGCACGAAGATCGTCGCGAAGATCCGCAGCTCCCCCAGGCCGTCGAGCCGGGCCGCCTCGATGATCTCGTAGGGGAAACTCCTGGCCGACTGCCGAAAGAGCAGGATGAGCAGCGGCGTCGCCACCGTCGGCAGGATGACGGCGATCATCGAGTTCACCAGGCCGGCCCGGGCGAACATCCGGAAGAGCGGGATCATGGTGGCCGCGAAGGGGATCATCATCGCCAGCAGCAGCACCGCCATCAGCCGGTCCTTGCCGCGGGAGTGGTAGACCTCGAAGCCGTAGCCAGCGATCGAGCACACCAGCAGCGCCAGCACAGTGGTGCCCACCGCGATCACGGCCGAGTGCCACAGCGCCGCCCACAGGTCCTGCGAGGCCGTCAGGGCGCGGTAGTTCTCCATCAGGTGCGATCCCGGCAGCAGCTTGGAGTTCAGTACCTCCTGGCTGGTGTTGGTGGCCGAGACCACCATGAACAAGAGCGGGAAGACCGAGGCCAGCGCAGCCAGGGCCAGGAAGAGGTAGCCGGGGATCCGGCGCATGCGAGGACTATTCACGATTGTCACCAACCTTCATCTGGACCGCGGCAAAGAGGGCGACCAGCAAGAGGATCACGTAGGACAGGGCGGAGGCGTAGCCGAAGTTGGGGTTGTTCTGGAAGGACACCTCGTAGAGGTAGTGGCTCATCGACATCGAGCCATAGGCCGGGCCACCGCCGGTCAGGTTCCAGGACTCGTCGAAGAGCTGGATGGTGCCATTGGTCGACATGATCGCGCACAGCAGGATCATCGGCTTGAGCTGCGGGACGGTCACGTGCCAGAAGGTGCGCAGGCTGTTCGCACCGTCAACGCGGGCTGCTTCCAGCGTCGAGCGGTCCACCGTCTGCAGGCCGGCCAGGAAGAAGATCATGTTGTAGCCGGTCCATCGCCACAGCAGGCCGAGGATGATGACGATCCGGGCTGTGGACTCGGTGCCCAGCCAGTTGACCGGGCTGTTGACCAGGTGCAGGCCCATCAGCGCGTCATTGACCAGGCCGTCGGTGGCGAACATGGTGCGGAAGATCAACGAGTAGGAGACCAGGCTCACCGCGCAGGGCAGGAAGATCGCGGTGCGCCACAGCCCCTTCCAGCGCAGGTTCGGATTGTTCAGCAGGTTGGCCAGGATGAGGGCCAGGACGAGCATCACCGGCACCTGCACCACCAGGTAGAGCAGGGTGTTGGTGAGCGTTTTGCGGAAGATCTCGTCCTCGAACAGGCGCGCGTAGTTGCGCCACCACGGGTCCGCCCAGTCCAGGCGCGTGCCGCGTCCGGACTTGAGCGAGAGGATGAAGGCTTCGGCCATCGGGTAGAAGTTCATCACGCAGATCATGAGCGCGGCGGGCATCAGGAAGTACCAACCGATGCGGTTGTAGCGCTCCTCTGCCCGACGCACGCCTCCGCGGCGGCGGGGAGCCGCTGCGCCCGGGTCTCCCGGGCCGTGCGGTGTCGAGATTGCTGTTGTCACGACGATGTGACCTTTCTTGTCAGGAGGATCGGTGTCCGGTCTGGTGGTGGGTCCGAGTGCTCACTTCATGGCGAACTCGACGTTCTTCTGCGCCTCCCCCAAGGCCTTGGCCAGCGGTACCCCGCGCAGCACCTTGGCGATCGCTGCTCCCACCGCATCACGCGCCTCGTAGTAGAAGACGCCGGTGGTGTTGCTCGGCACCTTGGTGGAGTACTCGACGATGCGCGAGTAGATCGGCTGGTTGTTGAAGAAGGGCTGCGCCTCGCGGTAGACGGCGCTCGTGCCGGCGGGGATCCAGTTGGCGAGCGCTCCCGAGCTGGGAAGGATCGTGTCGTAGAGCTTCGTGGAGCCGGCGAAGGTCTCCTTGAGCAGGTCGACGGCCAGCGAGGTCTGCCCGTGGGCGCTGACCGCCCAGGAGCTGCCGCCGTTGGCGGAGTAGTTCGTCGCCTCCTTGAAGCCCGTCAGGCGGGGCATGGTCGTGATGTCCCACAAGCCCTTCTGGTCCTTGGCCGTCTGCACCGAGCCGAGGATCCAGGCGCCGTTGAGTGCGGAGGCGACGCTGCCGTTGACGAAGCTGCCGATGTACTGGTCCCAGGAGTTCACCTCGACCATGACGCCGCTGGCCACCAGTTCCTGGTAGGTCTTGACCACCGATGCGAGCACGTCGTTGTTGCTGATCTGCGCATTGCCCTGGTCGTCGAAGAGGCTTGCGCCGGCGCTCTGCAGCATCATCATCACCAGGTCGGTCTCGCCGGCCATTCCCGACAGCAGCGGCTTTCCGACCGTGGCCTTCACCTGCTTGCCCATCTCGAGGTACTCGGGCCAGGTGATGTCGGCGAAGTCGTCCAGGCCAAGGCCTGCCTTGTCGAGCAGGTCGATGCGCATCGGGTTGACCACGGTGCCGCTGTCGAAGGAGACCCCGTAACGACGGCCCTCGACGGTGGAGTAGTTGACCACCGAGTCGGGGTACTCGTCGAAGGCGATGTCGGTCTCGGTGAGGTCGGCGAAGAGCTCGGGATAGTTGGTGACGTTCTTCTGGAAGGCGTTGTTCTGCACCAGGAAGACATCGGGCAGGCGATCGGCCTCATTGGACAGGGCCAGCGTGGTGAGCTTGGTCTGGATGTCGTCCCAGGGGGTCTCGGTGACGGCGACGCTCACCTTGGGGTGTTGGGCGGTGTAGAGCTTGCCGGCCTCCTTCATCGCGTAGATGTTGAAGGCGGGGTCCCAACACCACGCGCGCAGCGTCCCGGTGTCTGGCACCGCGTCGCCGGCACGGGGCGGTTCGGACTTCTGTCGTGTTCGGCTGCAACCGGCGCTGGCGAGCAGCCCGATCGGCAGGGCTGCCTGCATCAACGTGCGCCTGGACAGTGAGGCCATGACGGACTCCTTCTGTGGTTGACATGCCCGTTCGCGCGCCGCCCACATCGGTGTGGGCGGGGATCCGTGGCCATGTCGACTGGACCAATGATGTTTACGTGAACATTACTCCTTGCGGAGATTCTTGGGGGACGGAGAGTCCAGAAAGTTTCCGGGCGCACCCGGGTCTGTTCCCCCATCACCTCCTGACTAGGCTCGGCCCATGGCTGCCAGACCCAAACCCTCCATCCGGGACGTCGCCCGCGCTGCCGGAGTCTCGGCCCAGACCGTCTCCCGGGTCGCCAACGGGCACCCGTCGGTGCGGCCCGCCACCCGGGAGCGCGTCGAGCAGGCCATGACCGAGACCGGCTACGTGCCCAACCGGGCAGCGCGCGTGCTGCGCACCGGATCGTCGCGCACCATCGGGGTGATGAGCCACCGCTTCGAGCGCACCGGCGAGAACCTGACCCTCGGCGCGGTCGTAGAGGCCGCCGAGCAGCACTCCTTCAGCGTCACCCTCACCACCCTTCCCGACGCCAGCCACACCGACTGGGCACGGACCCGGCAACGGCTCGAGCTTCAGGGACTCGATGGCCTGGTGGTGCTGCGGCACGAGGCCGCCACCGAGGACTCGCTGCTGCTGCCCGACGGGCTGCCGGTGGCCGTCTCGGACTCCCGCCTGGTCGGGGCGCACCCGGCGGTGGTCACCGACCAGACCGAGGGCACGCGCGCGATGGTGCAGCACCTGCTCGGCCTCGGGCACCGGACCGTCCACCACGTCGGCGGTCCCGAGGATTCCGAGCCCGCCCAGCAGCGCGCCGAGGCCTGGCGCCGCACCTTGGAGGAGGCCGGCGCGCCCGTGCCCGAGGTCGCGCAGGGCGACTGGACGGCCGCTTCCGGCTTGGAGGCAGGGCGACGGCTGGCCGCCGACCCATCGGCGACGGCCGTCTTCTGTGCCAATGACGAGATGGCCTTCGGGGTGATGCGGGCCTTCACCGAGGCCGGGCTGCGCATTCCGCAGGACCGCTCGGTGGCGGGCTTCGACGACGTCGGCCTGGCCGCCTATGCCCCCACGCCGCTGAGCACCATCCGCCAGGACTTCCGAAGGATCGGGCAAGAGCTGGTGGCGCTGGTGATGCGCCAGCTCGACGGCGCCCGCCCGGAGGAGCTGGAGCGGGTGGTGGTGCCCACCGAGCTGGTGCTCAGGCAGAGCACGGGGACCCCGGAGACGGGCGGCCGCTGATCTCCAGCAGGTCCAGCGGGTCGTCCTCGCCGGCGTGGACGCCCGGCACCGTGCTCCACAGCGGTGCGAAGTGCGGGTCGCTGACGTGTCCGTCGAAGCGGACGAGTTCGTCGAAACTGGCCAGTGCGGTCGCCATGCAGGAGGCGACGGCCTTGCGCGCGTGGGGGTGTTCGGGGTCCAGGGCCTGGGTGAGGATCTCCGGTGGCCGGTCAGCGGGGAAGACGAAGGCGATGGCGACGAGTTGCCCGTCGATGGTGCAGCCGACGCTCCTGTGGGGGTCGATCTCGGCCACCAGGTCTGCGAACAGTTCGACGAGGACATCGTGCGGGGCGGTGGGCGACCAGTTGCGGTGGATGACCTCGTACCAGTCGGTCCACAGCCCAGACAGGTCCTGGCCGTCCAGACTGGCGACGGGCAGCAGGCGATGGC
>NZ_JBHWOO010000223.1:0-8373 GCF_043424415.1 Luteococcus sp.
TGGGCGACGGTCAGCTCGGGCAGCACGTCGATGACATTGACCGGCCAGGTGCGGGCCAGCTCGTCGCGCGTGCTGTGGGTCTGGTCGAAGTGGTAGCCGGTCTCCAGGAAGAGCACGTCGACGTCGCGGATGGTCTGGCTCACCAGGGCCGGCAGGATGGTGTCGGCAGCCATCGAGCAGGCCACGGCCAGTGCGTCGCCGAACTCGTCGGCGGCCCAGGCGAGCAGCTCCTCGGGGCTGGCCTCGGTGGAATCGGACTGGGCGAAGCGGGCCTGGGCCTGCTCCACCACGGCCTGCAGCTCCTCGGCGCTGCGACGCGGCGTGCCGACGCGCAGGCTGCCGGGGGCCGGGACGGCAGGCTCGTCCAGGGTGATCGCGCCGAGCAGGCCGGTGGGCTGCTCGTGGCGGACGTCCTTGGGCTTGCCGTCGATGGGTGGGGTGCTCATCGCAGTGCGTCCTCCTCGGCCCGATGGGCCCATTCGGCGAAGCTCTCGTCGCCCTCGTGGTTGTCGAGGTAGCTGCGCGTGACGCGCTCGACGTAGTCGGGCAGGTCCTCGGCGGTGACCTTGAGCCCGCGCACGGTGCGGCCCAGGCCGGCCTCCTCGCGGTCGCTGCTGGCCAGGCCGCCACCCAGGTGCACCTGGAAGGCGAAGTCGTCGCCGGCCAGCTGGCCCTTGAGGCCGATGTCGGCGATCTGGATGCGCGCGCAGGAGTTGGGGCAGCCGTTGATGTTGAGGCTGATCGGGCGCTTGAGTTCCACGTCGTCGAGGCGCTGCTCGAGCTCGGTGATGGTGCGTCCGGCCAGTCCCTTGGTCTCGACGAAGGCGAGCTTGCAGTACTCGATGCCGGTGCAGGCCATGGTGGCGCGGCGGAAGGGCGACGGGTGGGCGGTCAGGCCGATCGCCTCCATGCCCTCGACCAGCGCGTCGACCTTGTCGGGGTCGACATCCAGCACGAGCAGCTTCTGGTGAGGGGTGAAGCTGATCCGGCCGGAGCCGGCGGCCTCGGCCAGGTCTGCCACCTGGTTGAGCAGGGTGCCTGACAGGCGGCCGACGGTCGGGGCGAAGCCGACGTACTTGCGGCCGTCCTTCTGGTCGTACACGCCGATGTGGTCGGCATCGCCGACGGCCTTGGCCGGGGCGGGACCGTCGGGCAGCGTGCGGCCCAGGTACTCGTCCTCCAGCACCTGGCGGAACTTCTCGGCGCCCCACTCGGCCAGCAGGAACTTCAGGCGGGCCTTGGTGCGCAGCTTGCGGTAGCCGTAGTCGCGGAAGATGCCGCACACGCCGGCCCACACCTCGACGGCGTCCTGTTCGCTGACGAAGGCGCCCAGGCGCTCGGCCAGGCGAGGCGTGGTGGACAGCGCGCCGCCGACCCACAGGTCGTAGCCGGGGCCGAGCTCGGGATGCACCACGCCGACCAGCGAGATGTCGTTGATCTCGTGCACGACGTCGAGGCTGGGGTGGCCGGTGACGGCGGTCTTGAACTTGCGGGGCAGGTTGGTGAACTGCTCGTCGCCGATCCAGCGCTCGCTGATCGCCTTGATCGTCGGGGTGGGGTCGATGATCTCGTCGGCCGCGATGCCGGCGACGGGGCTGCCCAGGAAGCCGCGGGGGGTGTCACCGCAAGCCTCGGTGGTGGACAGGCCCACCGACTCCAGGCGACGCCAGATCTCGGGGACGTCCTCGATGCGGATCCAGTGGTACTGGATGTTCTGGCGGTCGGAGACGTCGGCGGTGTCGCGGGTGAAGTCGACGCCGATGGAGCCGAGCACGCGCAGCTGCTCGAGGCTGAGGTGCTTGCCGTCGATGCGCACCCGCATCATGAAGTACTTGTCGCTGAGCTGCCCGGCATCCAGCTTGCTGGTCTGGCGGGCGTCGATCCCCGGCTTGCGCTGGGTGTAGATGCCCAGCCAGCGGAAGCGGCCGGTCAGGTCGTCATCGGGGATGGAGTCGAAGCCCTGCTTGGAGTAGACGTCAATGATGCGCTGGCGCACATTGAGCGGGTTCTCCTCGGCCTTGAACTCCTCGTTGTGGTTGAGGGGGGTCTTGCCGTCGACGGCCCACTGGCCCTTCGACTGGCCGGCGCGTGGCGGCCTCACCCGGCTGGCGGCTGGCGGGGTCTGGTTCACTGTGTCACCTTCATGTGGGTGGCACGTGACGCCTGCGGTTGCGGTGGGACAACGGTGGAGGTCGTCGGCCCGGGCGTCACGCGCCCGGACGGAAATCCCCTGGTCGGGGGTTGGTCAGACGCGGATCACGGCATCCGACACATGCAGCCACGAAGGCGCTGCAGGTCCACGTGACGGCGGGTCACGAGGAGGAGCGCGGCGTGGTTGTGCATGGCAAAGAGTCAAGCACGATCTTCACCCGATCCCAAGCTGGTCCCATACTGTAGACATCCCAAGGATTTTCCTGCTGGCGTCAGTATTGGCGGGTGGGACTCCTCCTTGGGAGTCGGGCACGCCGGACCCGTCCCGCGCCAGGGCATGCAGCAGGGGCCGCGGACGTCGTCGTCCGCGGCCCCTGACGGGCTACTGGTGGGCGTCAGTCGAGTTCGGCGTGGCGCGGGGCGACGTGCGCTCCCCCGGCCGGGCTCAGCTCATGGTCGTCGTGGCGCACGACATCCTCGCGACGGGTCTCGATGGCCTCGTGGCGCACCGGCGCGTCGACCAGGCCGGCGACCTGCTGGTTGCGGGCTGCCTGCTCGCGACGGGCAGCGCCGACACCCAGGGCCATGGCCAGCAGGAAGACCAGGCCGGGAGCGCCGAGGGTGAGCAGCAGCATGTGCAGCGACGACGGTGCGGTGAACTCGGGCCAGCCAGGGAAGGTGGACTCCAGCAGCGTGAGGGAGATCGGGTTCATGGCCCTGATCCTAGCCGAGCCGGAGGCGACGCGCGGCGCGCCGCGGCTTGGTAGATTCTGCCGTCGAGGACCGGCGTCCCCGATCGGCGTGGACCCGGATCCCTCGGCACAGGAGCAGCCGTGACGAACCAATCCCCGCGCACCCTGTTGGACGACCGTGAGATCTCTCGGGCCCTGGCCCGGATGGCCCACCAGGTGGTGGAGCTCAACCGGGGCACCGACGGGCTGGTCCTGCTCGGCATCCCCACCCGGGGCGCACCCCTGGCCCGACGACTGGCGAGCGCGGTGGAGTCCGTGGAGGGTGGCCGCGTCGAGGTGGGAGAGATCGACACCACCATGTACCGTGACGACCTGCGTCGCCACCCCACGATGACGGTGGGCCGCAGCCACGTGCCCGTGGCGCTGGACGACCGCACCGTGGTGCTGGTCGACGACGTCCTGCAGTCGGGGCGCACCGTCCAGGCCGCCCTGGAGGCGCTGAAGGACCTGGGGCGTCCGGCGCGGGTGATGCTGGCGGTGCTGGTGGACCGGGGCCACCGCGAGCTGCCCGTCCAGGCCGATGTGGTGGGCCTGCAGACCGGCACTGCCCGCGACGAGAGGGTCGGGGTCCGCCTGACCGAGGTGGACGGCGAGGACCGCGTCGTCATCAGCCGTGAGATGGCCGAGCACGAGGAGAACCGATGAAGCACCTGTTGGCGGCAGCCGACCTCAGCCTCGCCGAGGCCACGAGCATCCTCGACCTGGCCGACGAGATGCAGCAGATCCAGCACCGTGACGTGAAGAAGATCCCAGCGCTGCGCGGGCGTACCATCATCAACCTCTTCTTCGAGGACTCCACCCGCACCCGCACCTCCTTCGAGATCGCCGGCAAGTGGATGAGCGCCGACACGATCAATGTGTCCGCCAAGGGGTCGAGCGTCAGCAAGGGCGAGTCCATGAAGGACACCCTGCTCACCCTCGACTCGATGGGGGTGGACTGCTTCGTGATCCGCCATGCGGGTTCGGGCACGGTGCAGCAGGCCGCCAACTGGGTGCGGGCCGGGGTGGTCAATGCCGGCGACGGTGCTCACGAGCACCCGACCCAGGCGCTGCTGGACGCGATGACGATGCGCCAGCACCTGCGCGGGATCGGGCGCGAGGTGGCCGGTGCCACCGTCGCGATCACCGGCGACCTCCTGCACTCGCGGGTGGTGCGCAGCAATGTCGCCCTGCTGCGCACGCTGGGTGCACAGGTGCTGCTGTGTGCGCCGCCGACGCTGATGCCCACCGGTGTGGAGGGTTGGCCGTGCGAGGTGGTGGACAGCTTCGACGAGGCGATCAGCCGCGCCGACATCGTGATGATGCTGCGGGTGCAGCGGGAGCGGATGAGTGGCGGATTCTTCCCCAGCGAGCGCGAGTACATCGCCGGCTGGGGCCTGACCGCCACCCGCCTGAACCGGCTGCAGGAGCACGCCGCGATCATGCACCCGGGCCCGATGAACCGCGGCCTGGAGATCAGCAGCGAGGCCGCCGACGGCGCCAGCTCCCGCGTGCTCGACCAGGTCTCCTCCGGCGTCGCCGTGCGGATGAGCGTGCTGTACCACCTGCTCGGCGGCTCCATCGACTCCAAGTCCAATGCCATCAGGGCCAATGACACCCAGGAAGGCTCCCTCACATGACCACCCAGACCGACCAGACCAGCCAGACCTATGTGATCGCCGGAGCACGACTGGCCGACGGCACCCCCACCGACCTGTTCATCGCCGACGGCATGCTGGTCGACCAGGCGCCCCGTGGCGCCGAGCGGATCGATGCCGAAGGGTTGCTGGCGCTGCCCGGTCTGGTGGACCTGCACACACACCTGCGCCAGCCCGGCCGCGAGGACGCCGAGACGGTGGCCACCGGTACCCGGGCGGCGGCGCGTGGCGGCTACACCGCCGTCTTCGCCATGGCCAACACCCAGCCGGTCACCGACGACGCCGAGAAGGCCGAGTGGATCAAGCTGCTCGGCGAGCGCGACGGCTCCTGCTTCGTGCAGCCGATCGGCGCGGTCACCAAGGGGCTCAAGGGCGCCGAGCTGGCCGAGATGGGGCTGATGGCCCGCTCCGGTGCAGCGGTGCGCGTCTTCAGTGACGACGGGATGTGCGTGCAGGACCCGCTGCTGATGCGCCGGGCCCTGGAATGGGTGCGCCCCTTGCGCGGGGTCATCGCCCAGCACTCCCAGGACGGTTCGCTGGCAGGCCCCGGGGCCTGCTGCCACGAGAGCGAGATCTCGGGTCGACTGGGCCTGGGTGGCTGGCCAGCCGTGGCCGAGGGCGTCATCATCGCCCGCGACGTGCAGCTGGCCGAGCTGACCCGCTCCCGCCTGCACGTGTGCCACATCTCGACCGCCGAGGGCGTCGAGATGGTGCGCTGGGCCAAGAAGCGCGGCATCGACGTCACCGCCGAGGTGACCCCACACCACCTGCTGCTGGGCACGCGCGAGCTGGAGGGCTATGACACCACCTACAAGGTGAACCCGCCGCTGCGCACCGACGAGCACATCGAGGCGGTCCGCGAGGCCCTGGCCGACGGCACCATCGACGTCGTGGGCACTGACCACGCGCCGCATGCCGCGCAGGACAAGGACCACGCCTTCGTCGACGCCCGTCCCGGCATGCTGGGTCTGGAGCAGGCGCTGGCGGTGGTGATGGAGACCATGGTCGAGACCGGGCGGATGGACTGGGAGACCCTCGTGCAGCGGATGAGCACCACCCCGGCCCGGATCGGCGGCGTCGACGCCTTCCAGGGGCAGGCGCTGGTGCCCGGTTCGGCCGCGAACCTGGTGCTGGTGGACCCGACGGCGCGCGGCACGGTCGACCGGGAGGCCTCCGCCTCGCGCAGCCGCAACAACCCGTACCACGGGCGCGAACTGCCCGATCCGGTGGTGGCGACCTTCTGGAAGGGTGTGCGCACGCACTCCCGCTGACAGGACAGGCCCGGTGCGCGGCGGTCTGCCGCAAGCGCACCGGGCCACTGCTTCCTGACGGTCTTGGATCGGCTCAGGTGGTCAGCCGTCCCCTCACCCGCACATCGGCCCGACCACCCACCCAGATGTGGGTGCCGTCGTCGACGATGCTGACCCGTCCGGCCCGTCGCACCTGTCCTCCCTGGCTGGCCACATAGCGTTCCGGAACCACCTGCCGGGCCCTCAGCCACTGCGCCATCGCACCATTGAGTGACCCGGTCACCGGGTCCTCGATCAGGTCGGTGAGGCCCCGGATCTCCACCAGGTGGCCGGCCGGCTGGCGCTCCAGCCCCACCAGCCCCACGTGGGCACCCTCGGGCAAGGGGCCCCGGCGCACGGCACGCACCGCGTCGGCACCGCGCAGCTGCAGCAGCTGCCAGAGGGGCCCGTTGACGCCCCAGGCGTGGGCCACCACCTCGTCCTCGGCCAGTCCCAGACCCTCCAGGGTGCGGGTCAGCACCTCGGGCTCCAGTTCACCGGTGCGGGTGCAGGGCGGCGAGGCGAAGGCAAGCTCGTCGCCGTTGACGCGCACCTCCACCAGCCCTGCGCTGCACTCCTGCACCACGACACCCGCTCGGCGCGGCTGTCCCCCGAGCTCCAGCCAGGCCCGGGCGGTGCCGAGCGTGGGATGGCCCGCGAAGGGCAACTCGGTGTTCGGGGTGAAGATCCGCACCCGGTAGTCGGCCTCGGCGCGGGTGGGTTCCAGCAGGAAGGTGGTCTCCGACAGGTTGGTCCAGTGGGCGATGGCCGCCATCTGCTCGTCCGTCAGGCCGTCCGCCTCGCCGATCACCGCCAGCGGGTTGCCGGTGAAGGCTCCGGTGCTGAAGACGTCCAGCTCGAGGTAGTTGTGCTCCATGGTCTTCTCCTATGCCACGCGACCAGCGGAAGGCAAGCTCCCGCATCCATGTCGAAGGCGCGGGAATAGAATGCCTCCCGGAGGTCGTTGTGGCCACTTGGAGCGCATCACGGCGCCCGGTGCCGATGAAGGAGGCGCACCCATGGCAGCAGGCACCGCCCGCCGGTTCTGGGAGCGCCGGACCATCGACCAGGGGCGACGCAAGACCACGGGGTGTCGGGACGCCCAGGTCCCGTCCACGTCTCGTCCCGAAAGGTCCCGTCTTGCCCTCCACCCCCGTCACGTCCAGTCCGCAGCGCTCTGAGCGTCGTTCCATCCCCTTCTGGGCCAAGGTCTTCGTCGGCCTGGCCGTCGGCATCATCCTGGGCTACCTCGCCCGGACCTTTGAGCTGGCCTGGCTCACCGAACTGCTGACCACCGTCGGCTCCATCTTCGTGAGCCTGCTGAAGGTGGTCGTCGTCCCGCTGGTGCTGTTCGCCCTGGTGGTGAGCATCAGCAACCTGCGCCAGGTGAACAATGCCGCCAAGCTGGCCGTCACCACCCTGGTCTGGTTCGGCATCACCGCCGCCCTGAGCGTCGGCATCGCCCTGGTGATCGGCCTGCTGACCGATCCGGGAGCCCACGCCACCATCTCCACCGCCGAGGCACAGGCCGTCGCAACCCAGGGCAGCTGGCTGGACTTCCTCAAGTCGCTGGTGCCCAACAACATCCTGGGCCTGCAGGTGAGCTCCGAGCTCTCCGGTGAGGGCGCCAGCGCCACCGTCGAGAGCAAGCTCAGCTTCAACGTGCTGCAGATCGTGGTCATCGGCATCGCCCTGGGCGCTGCAGCACTGGCCATCGGCGAGGAGACCGCCGCCCCCTTCGTCAACTTCTCGCGCGCCGGGCTGGAGATCTTCCAGAAGCTCACCTGGTGGCTGATCCTGCTCTCCCCCATCGGCTCGGCTGGCCTGATCGGCAAGGCCGTGGCCAGCTACGGCTGGGACCTGGTGCAGCCGCTGGGCATCTTCACCCTGGACATCTACCTGGGCTGCGCCCTGGTGGTCTTCGTGATGTACCCGATCCTGCTCAAGGTGCACGGCCTGAGCCCGGTGCGCTTCTTCAAGGGGGCCGGCCAGGCCATCCAGCTGGCCTTCGTCTCCCGCTCGTCGGTGGGCACGCTGCCGGTCACCCAGGCCAATGTGGTCGACAACCTGGGCGTGCCGCGTGACTACGCCTCCTTCGCCGCCCCGATCGGCGCCACCACCAAGATGGACGGCTGCGCCTCGATCTACCCGGCGCTGGCGGCGATCACCGTCGCGCAGCTCTTCGACATCCCGCTGGGGATCGGCGACTACCTGCTGATCGCCTTCGTCTCGGTGGTCGGCTCTGCCGCCACGGCGGGCCTGACCGGCGCGATCGTGATGCTCACACTGACCCTGTCCACGCTGGGCCTGCCGCTGGAGGGTGTCGGCCTGCTGCTGGCCATCGACCCGATCCTTGACATGGCCCGGACCGCCACCAATGTGGCCGGCCAGGCCGCGGTGATGACGATCGTCGCCAAGCGCGAGGGCGTGCTCGACCAGGACATCTACGACGGTCGCCTGCAGCGCCGCTCGGACCTGCCGGCCGGACAGGAACTGCAGCCCGTGGGCTGATCCACCCCGCCCCAGGTAGTGCACACGAAGCGG
>NZ_JBHWOO010000224.1:0-5530 GCF_043424415.1 Luteococcus sp.
CTGTCGTCGGTCAATCGGGAGGGCAACCGGCTTACCGGATTGAGCGAGGGGCGTCGATCCTCTCCATCTCGGGGTGCCCCTCGATGGCATCAGGCTGTTTCAATGGGTTCATGGTGCGCGTGTCACAGCAGTTCCATCGACAGCAGGGAACCGGGCCGTGGTTGTGTGTGGCGGGCCGGGACGGGAAAGACCACGCTGGCGCGTGGGCTGGCGCGCGCTTTCGGTGCCTGTTACCTCTGGGTGGACGCTGTCGAGACGGCTTTGCAGAGGACTGGGGTCCTGGTCGGCCCTGAGTGTTACGCAGTGGTCCATGAGCTCGCTGTCTCGAACTTGCTCATCGGTGTGCCGGTGGTCGTGGACGCGGTTCATCCGGTGCCAGAGGCGCGGCAGGGGTGGGCTGCCACCGCTGCCCGGGCCAACGCTCGCCTGATCGTGCTCAAACCAGCCTGCCTGACGAGCGCGAACATCGACGTCGAGTGCAGGAACGTGCTGCTGACATCCCGGGACACCAGGTGCCGACTTGGGCTGAGGTTCAGGGCGGCGGTTGGGTTTCGTGGGATGAGGTTCGTGACGGCCCGCGGACCATCATCGACACGACGGACTCGACGACTGCGCTCGCCGTTGCGGTGGACGTGATTCGGCAGCTGTGAGCTTGGTGCGCGGCGGAGTGGAGTGGGCGGGGCGCTGGCGGGATGTTCATGTCGGCTGCTTGTTCAGGGCTGCTTGCATGGAGGGTTTCCAGATGTGTTGGCCGGTGAATCCGCCGGTGCCGTCGATCCAGGTGCCGGATTCTGGGAGGCGGATGTTCTTGAGGGTCTTGCGGGAGCGGTGTTGCCACCAGGGGTGGCGTTTGTCGATGGCGATCATGGCTGCGCCGGCGGTGTCTGGGGTGTAGCCGGCGAACCAGATGGCTTGGTTGTCGTCGGTGGTGCCGGTCTTTCCGGCCTGATGGGGGATATCGGGGACACGGGCCCGCTTTCCTGCTCCGCGGGTGACGACGGACTCGAGGACTTCGGTGACGTGCTCGACGGTGTCCTTGTTCAGGGTTCGTCGGCAGTTGGTGGGTGGTGTGCCGAGGCTGGTGGTGCCGCGGTGCACGGCGCGGATGAAGGTGGTGCCGCAGCGGATTCCGCCGGCGGCGAGGGTGGCGTAAGCGTTGGCGACGGACAGTGGTGCGACTTCGATGGGGCCGAGGGTGAGCGTGGCGACCTGGTCTGCGGTGCCCGCGAGGGGTTTGCCATCGGCGCGGGTGATGCCGGCGGCGTCGGCGGTATCGGCGAGTCGGCACAGGCCGACGGCTTGTTCGAGCTGGATGAAGTAGGAGTTGACGGACTTCTGGGCGGCTGTGGTCATGGGAATGCGGCCGAACTTCTGGTCTGCGAGGTTCCAGACGGTGTGGTTGCCGGTGAAGGTGAACGGGCCGTTGCAGGTGTCGAAGGTCATGCCGGACAGGTTGATGGAGGCGGGGCTGTCGTAGGTGAGGCGGCTGGTGAGGCCTTGGTCGAAGGCTGCGGCCATGGTGAAGGTCTTGAAGGTGGAGCCTGCTTGGTAGCCTTCGGCGCCGCCGTCGGCCAAGGGTAGGGGGTGGTTGTACCAGGTCTGGCCCTTCTTGGATCCCATCTGGGGTCTGGATTGGGCCATGGCCAGCACGCGTCCGGTGCCGGGTTGGACGGTGCTCATCACGGCGATGGCCGGGTCGTCGGGGGCGACGGTTTCGCTGATGGCCTGCTGTGTCTGGTCCTGCAGCTCCGGGTCCGTGGTGAGGCGGATGGTGAGTCCGCCCCGGTGCAGGGTGTTGCGGCGGGCTTGTTCGTCAGGGCCGAGGGCGGGCCAGGTGAGCAGTTCGCGGCGGGCGGCGTCGCAGATGAAGGGATACCTGGTGCCGGTGCAGCCCGAGCGGACGCTGGTGACCGTCTGGGGTCGGAAGGGTTCCTTGCGGGCGTGGGCGACTTGTTTGGGGGTGGCGAGGCCGACGGACTGCATTCGGGCCAAGACGGTGTTGCGGCGTTGCAGGGCTGCGCTGGGGTAGGTGACGGGGTTGTAGGCGGTTGGGCTCTTGACGATGCCGGCCAGCAGTGCGGCTTGGGCGAGGGTGAGTTTCTTGGCGGTGGTGCCGAAGTAGTGCTGGGCGGCGACTTCGACGCCGTAGGCGCCGTCGCCGTAGTAGGCGAGGTTGAGGTATCCGGTGAGGATCTGGTCCTTGGTGAGTTTCTGCTCGACGCCGATTGCGTAGCGCAGTTCGCGGACTTTGCGGGTGATGCTGCGTTCTTGGGCGGCTTGGATGCCGGCCTTGTTGTCGTCGAGGAGGGCTTGTTCGACCAGCAGCATCTTGACGTATTGCTGGGTGATGCCAGAGCCGCCGCCGGCTTGTCCGTCGGTGGTGATGTTGCCGAGGGTGGCGCGGGCAATGCCCATGGGGTCGATGGGGCCCTGGTCGTAGAAGCGGTGGTTCTCGGCGGCGAGCTGGGCCTTGACCATCCAAGGGGAGACCTGGTCGAGGGCGACGGGTTGGCGGTTGAGGTCGTAGAGCCAGGCGAGGTGGGTGCCGTCGGCCATCAGGATGCGGGTGCGGCCGGCGGGTTGGGGTGTGGCGAGGTCTTCGGTGAGTTGGGTGGACTGTTCGGCGACGGCGCGGACGGTGACGGCTCCCAGCAGCAGGGGTGGCAAGAACAGGCCCGCGACCAGGACGCCGCACAGGGCGCTGGTGGCGAAGAAGAGGGTCAGGTTCCAGAGTCGGCGGGTGTGGCTCATCGCAGCATCGCCTCGATGAGGGGGCCGGCGGTTCCCGATCCGGAGTTGCCGTCGACGACCATGGTCGCCAGGGCTACCTGCTGGTTGTAGGCGATCATCCAGGCGTGGGTCTTGGGTGGGGTGTCGGTGCCGTATTCGGCGGTGCCGGTCTTGGCTCCGTCGGCCAGGCCGGTGAGCCTCCGGCAGGATCCGTGGGTGACGACGGCGTGGAGCATGTCGCGCAGCTGGTCGGCCTCGGTCGGGGTGAGTTCGGGTGCGGTGGGGATGGTCGTCTGGTGGTCGGGCAGCAGGACGGGCCGTACGGTGTGTCCGGCCTGGATGGAGGCGGCGACGGTGGCCATGGCCATGGGGCTGGCTTCGATGATTCCTTGACCGATCATGGATTCGGCCAGTCCGACGACGCTCTTGGGGTCGGGTGCCGACCCGAAGAAGGCCGGCAGTCCGGCGTCGTAGTCCTGTCCCAGTCCCAAGGAGGCGGCGGCATCACGGATCTTGGCGCCGTCGACGCGGGCGTGTTCGGCGATCAGGCCGGTGTTGCAGGACAGGGCGATGGCGTCGCGCAGGGTCATGCGGCCGACCCGGTCGGCGGGGAAGTCGTTGTAGTTCTTGAAGCGGCGCCCGTCGACGGTCACGGTGCTGGTGCAGTTGACCATGCTGTCGGGGGTCATCCCGGAGCGCAGCAGGGCCAGTGCCGTGACGGCCTTGAAGGTGGAGCCGGGGGCGTAGCGGCCGAAGGTCGCATCGGCGGAGGTGGCGTTGGCCGGGCCGGTGGCGGCAGCCAGGACGTGCCCGTTGCTGGGGTTGATGCCCACGATGGCCGACGCTGGTGTGGTGGTGGCGAGTGTCTTCTCGGCCAACTGTTGCCAGCTGGGCACCAGCGTCGTCTTGAGCGGTGTGCCGGGGGTGGCGTCCTTGCGGTAGAGGGCCTTGTCCGGGACGCTGCCGGTGGCGCGTGCCCGGATGACGACCAGCTCGCCGGGTTTGCCGCGCAGTTGGGAGTCGTAGCGGGCCTGCAGTCCACTCTGGCCGACCAGTTCGCCGCCGTGCAGGGTGCCCTTGGATGCTGCGACTTGTTGTGCGGTCGCGGGCGCGACGGTGCCCAGAAGCCCGGCGGCGAAGGTTCGAGTGGGGGCAAGCACTGCCTCGTCGGGGATCGTGGCGGCGCCGGGAATCTCGCTGAGGTCGTATTCATCGGTGGACTGGCCGCGCACGATGAGGGCTTCGACGAACGCGGCCTTCCCGGCCGCGGTGACCTTGGCCTGGTAGGTCTTGGGGTCGATGTCGAGTTCCTTGGCGAGCGCGGCCGCTGAGGTGGGCCATTGCTTGGCGGGGATGTCGGGCTTGTTGATGCCGATGCGCTGCACGGGGCGGTAGGTCATGAGCGGGTCGCCGTCCGCGTCGGTGATGTCCGCGCGCTTGGCCCAAGTGGTCTGGTGCGCGAGGCGCGTGTCCTTGGTGAGTGATGGGTGGACCACGGTGGGGGACCAGACCGGCTTCCACACCCCGTCCTGGCGGGTCAAGCGCACGGACGAGTCATAGGCCAGTTGCCCGGTGGCCAGCGGCCAGGTGAAGTGCAGCGTGGCCTGTGCCTGGTCGCCGTCCTCCTCCGCCGTCGTAACCGTCACTGTGGGGCGAAGACTGTCCATGCCCTTCGTGATCGTCGCGAGGTCGGATTGGGCCGCCGGGGAGACGGACCGGATGTCACCACCGGCGAGGGACTCGGCGAAGCTGGCGGCGGCGTCCTTCGCCGATGGCCCTCCCCAGGAGCAGCCCGACAGGCACGAGACGACCACAGTGGTGGCCACGAGCGCGCTCGCGGCCCGGAGGGTACGGTGATGACGACGGATAGCGGTCTGATCCATGCGACCATTTCCGCAAAAGGGACACGTCCTAGTCCAAGACCGATATGGGACAGGTTCCATATCAACGGTGCAGAGTGGTGGGTATGGACCTGTTGCGGCACCTCGAGTACTTTCTCGCCATCGTTGATGAGGGATCGTTCAGCCGCGCCGCGCAACGCCTGCAGATGGCTCAGCCGCCGCTCTCGCAGCGCATCAAGAGCCTGGAAGCGCAGCTGGGGTGCGAACTGTTCGACCGTTCACGTCGCCAGATCGAACTCACCCCTGCAGGCAACCTCCTGGTCCCTGAGGCCCGCATGATGCTCCAGCTGGCGGCCGACCTGCCGCACATCCTCACGACCCATGCCGGGCAGCGCCCCGTCGCCCGCGTCGACCTGCCCGACACGTGGCCGATCTGGCTCGTCGCGGAGCTGACCGCCGACCTGTCACAGCGTCTGGACCGCAGGGTCGTGCCTCGACAGCTGCCAGCGCGGGAACGCTGCGGACAGACCCTTGACCAGCACCTCGTGGTCGCACCAGGACGTGGCAGCTACGAGGTCAGCACCGCGCTCGGGTTGGCGCTGCATCCGGGGCATGCCCTGGCCGCAGCAGGCGTCATCCCGCACCCCAGCGACTTCGCCGACGGGCAGGTGCTGCTGCTTGCCGAAGACGACTGGCAGCAGGACAGCCTGGCCTCGCTGCTGGTAAGCCAAGGCGTCCCAGCCACGGCTGTGCACGCGGGGGTCGAGCATTCCACTGCCGTGGTGCAGGTCGCACTCGAGGACGCGTGTCTGGTGACCGATCGCGTCGACGCGGAGGCGAACCAGCTCCTCTGGCACCCCCTGCCGGGGGCGCTGCGTGTCTGGCACGTCGTCGGGGAGCATGCCGAGCAGCTCGCCACCGCTGCCCAGACGAAGGTGGGAGCACGGCATGGATGAGCT
>NZ_JBHWOO010000225.1:0-4449 GCF_043424415.1 Luteococcus sp.
ACTCCTCGACTGCGCCCCATCGGTGCCTCCTCATCTGCTCCGAAACTTATGGTGTAAGAATAGGGCATTCATACAGTGTAAGAATGATCGGAATGGTTCATGGGGCCCACCGCGTTGTCGCGCAATCGCGACTTCCAGTTCCTGTTGTGGGGACGCACTTGCCAGATGACCGGCGGCGCGATGACCGCGCTCGCCCTGATGCTCCACACCTTCGACACGACGGGCAACAGTCGATGGGCCGGTGCGGTCATGGCTGGCTCCACAGTGGGCACGCTCGTCTTCAGCATCCCGGCCGGGGTACTGGTGGACCGGTGGAATCGACGCACCACCATGGTCGGCACCTCCCTGGGCCTCGCGCTGCTGCTGGTCTCCGTACCAGTCGCCGAAGCCGTTGGCGTCGCTCACCCCTGGCACCTGGTCACGATCTCGGTACTTGTCGGTGCTCTGGGGACCTTCTTCGCGCCCGCCGAGCAGGCCAGCCTGCAAGTCGTCGTCGCACCGCAGGAGCTCGCACCAGCGGCCTCGGTGAACCAGGCCCGCTCCGCGGTTGCGAACCTGCTGGGGCCTTCGCTGGCCGGTGCACTCTATGCCGTGGACGGGTCGCTGCCGTTGCTCGCGGACGCCCTGCTGAACCTCGTCGCGGCATTCCTGGTCAGTCGGATCCGTCCCCCGCTCGAAGCCGCCGCAAGGCCGGCCGGATCGCGAACCCTGGCGGACCTGGTGGCCGGTGGACGGTTCATCGTGCGGCACTCGGCCCTGCGAGCCGTCGTCCTGATGAACGCCATCGCATCCTTCGGTTTCGGTGGCCTGCTCGCCCTGATCACCCTGAGCTTCAAGGCCCACCGGGTTCCCGACGCGGTCATTGGCGGCATGCAGACCGCCTACGGAATCTCCGGGCTGCTGGGGGCGCTGGCCGGTCCGTGGCTCCTGCGGCGCTACAGGGTCTCGGTGCTCTTCATCGGCGGGGTGCTCGTCAACTGCGCCTGCGCCGCGGCGATGGCGGTGTGGAACCAGCCGGCTCAGATCATCGCCCTGCTGTGCCTGGCCTGCCTGGTGTTGCCGCCCGGCATCGCCGGAATCCAGGCCTTCCAGCTCACCATCACCCCCATTCATCTGCAGGGAAGGGTTGCGGGAGCGATGGGCTTCCTCACTGTGGGGCTTGCACCCGTTGCGACGGGACTCGCCGGCATCCTGGTGGGCCTTCCCTGGGAACTGGCGATCACTCCCTTCCTTGCGGCGATCGCCGTCACTGCCTTGATTGCAGTGGCGCATCCCGCAGTGCGGGGCCTTGGTCGGGTGGGATGAGCAAGATCATCAGCGGGCTGGAGTGGCGGGGCTGCCGGGCACGTGAGCTGCTCGCGCCGGGCTCGGGCACCACCTGGTGAACCGGGACGCGCCGGCGCACTCCTGCAGCTCGTGGATGCAGGTGCTGGCCCTGCGTCGATAGCCGAGGCCCTCGTAGAGGCCGAGGGCGCCGCTCGGGTTCTCGGTGTCAACGCCCAGCGCGGCCGCATCCATGCCTGCTGAGGTGAACAGGTGCATCGACTCGACCAGCAGCGCCCTGGCGACACCTCGTCCCCGGTAGTCCCGCAGGACGCCGAGTTCGTCGGTGTAACCCTGCCGGTGGTCGTCGCTCCAGTCCTGCTCGTAGGCGCAGTTCATCGCGACCCCCACCACCGCCAGGGTGTCGGCGTCCCGTGCCAGCAGTGACCATTCCGGGCGGAAGGCGGTGGCGGCCAGGCGATCGGCCCACATCTGCGGGCTGGCATCCGTGTGGCCCCAGTGGTCGCGGAAGGCCTGGTTCCTCACCTCGCGCGCCTCGTCCGCGAGGTCCGGATCCCACGGCGTGATGAGGATGCCTTCGGGACGGTCGCGGTTGGGGATGTCGGTGAGGGGGCGCTCCATCTCGAAGTAGTAGCGGGCGACGGCAAGACCGGCTCGTGTGGCGAGGTCCCGGATGTCGTCCTGGTCCACCGGCGCCAGCAGGCGCATCCGCAGCGGTCCGAAGCCTTCCTGACGGCTGGTCTGGTGCCAGGCCCTTCCGTGTGCCAGCTCCCACTCGAGCACCAGCCGTCCGATGCCCCGGCCACGCAGGCCGGGGTGGACGGCCCCACCGAGGAAGACCTCTCGCACGTCGGTGACCGACCTGTTGCACCCCGACCAGGCCGTCGCCACCACACGGCCCGACTGGTCGCGCGCAACCAGGGTGTCCTCCTCCGGCACGGAACGGGGAGAGTCCCAGAAGTCCTGGAGGTCGGCCAGCGAGGTGCGCTCGGGATTGCGGTCGAAGGACTCGACGGTCGCATAGAAATCCGCGACCTCGGGGAGGTCATCACGCTCGAAGGGGGTCCACGTGAACCCGGGGATCTGGGACAGATGGGTGCGGGCCGGGCTCTCGGCCTGCTGGTGCTCTGCGACGGGATCCATAGGCCAGATGCTCACACAGTCACTGCCGGAGGCGCGACGCATTTTCGGGGCGGGCCCACGTTCCCGGGCGAGGCGCTGGGAGCATTGGGTCATGGATTCCAGGACGGTCACGACGGACGATGGCGTGGCGCTGCATGTTGGTGTCCGGGGGAGTGGCCCCGATGTCGTCGTGCTGTCGGGCGGCCCCGGCTGCATCCACTACCTTGCCGGCGAGCAACTCGCACTGGAGGGCTTGCGCTGCTGGTACCCGGACCCGCGTGGCGTGGGCCGGTCCGGCGGTGGCCCACACGACATGGGTCGGGCCATTGCCGACCTGGAGGACATCCGCCGAGCCCTGGGCGTCGAGCGTTGGATCGTGCTGGGCCATTCCTGGGGCAGTGACCTCGCCGTCCGCTACGCCCTGGACCATCCCCGCAGCGTGCGAGGTGTCGTGGGGATGTGCGGCCACGGTCTGCACGACGACCGGGGCTGGGCCGCCGCCTACCGGGCGGGCGTGGGAACCCAGGAACAGATTCCGATCGACTTCGTCCCCGAGGTGCACGCCAGTCTGTGGTCCTCCTTCAAGGAGGACTGGATCCGGACGCCGGCACTGTGGCGCCGGCTGGCGGATTGCGATGTGCCGATGAGCTTCGTGGCTGCCGGTGATGACATCCGCCCCAGCTGGCCCGTGGAGCAGTTGGCGCGGCTCGTCCCGCGTGGTCGATTCCGCACCCTTCCCGGGCTCGTCCACGACTTCTGGACGACGGACCCACGTCGTTGGGTCCAGGAGTGCGTGGCCGAGTGTTGGTCAAAGGCATCGGCTGACTGGCCTCAGGCGCGTGGGTAGCGCAATTGGTAGTTGTGATGCAGTTCGCCTTGGCGGCCCCACTGGTCCTGCCACTCGTCCGCTTCAGCCCGGCGACGAGCCGGATCCATGGCTACTCGCCGACCTGACCGTCGATCGCCTCGCGCAACAAGTCGGCGTGGCCGTTGTGCCTCGCGTACTCCTCGATCATGTGCGCGAGAATCCACCGGAGGCTGGGTGCCGCGCCATCGGACCAAGTACGAGGAGTCACCTGCTCCAACCCATTGGCGGCGTACGCGGCCTCCGCAGCCGCCCGGGCTCGGGCGATAGCCTGCTCCCACATCGCCTTGAGCGCTTCTGGGGCATCGTACGCGGCCGACTCGAACTCCCAGTTCGGGGTTTCGGTCCAGTCCACGGAGGCCCAAGGCTCGCGGCGCGGTTCGTCCCCCAGCCAGTGGCCGAACCATTCGTCCTCGACGTAGACCAGGTGCTTCATCAGGCCACCGAGCGTCATGGCGGTGGGATGCAGTGGCTGTGCCAGCTGCGCGGCGGACAACCCGCTGGTCTTCCACGAGAAGGTGGCACGCTGCCAGTCCAGGAAGGCCGTGAGGGTCTCCCATTCGTCGCCCGTGAGGAGAGGCTCCGGGCGGCCATGCTCGTCGATGCTTGCCATGCTGGAACACTAGGTGCTGCAGGCCGCGATCACGGGATTGATGACGGTCGGCGTCTGGTGACCGGCACCAATGCTCCGCCCTGCTCAGCCGTGGAGCGCTGCCGTCGCTGACCTTCACTGGACATCGTGCGCGAGCTCAGCGATGACTCGGTTGGTCGGAACTCGTCCTCACCGGGTGGGCCGCTGGACGGGATGGTGAGTGAGCAGTTCGGGAATTCGGAAAGGACCGGAGGGCCGACGGAATCGTGAACCCGGTCGGGCGTGCCCGGTGAGAGTCAGTGCGCACCCCGCGGTCTGGGGTCCGCGGCGTCCACCTAGGCCAAGGTCCGTGGTGGGACAGTGTGGAAAGCCACCTGCCAAGGACCTTGGCCCAGGCCAAGGACTGGGTTCCCGACGAGTCACAGCTCGTCGTAGTAATGCCTTTGAACCCGCGACTACCGCATCACTTCTTGATCATGCCGTGCGGGTCGATGATGTACTTCAGGTCGGAGCCCTTGTCGAAGTCGGCGTAGGCCTTGGGGGCCTCGTCCAGGCTGATCACCTTGGGGTTCAGCATGTCGAGCAG
>NZ_JBHWOO010000226.1:0-4165 GCF_043424415.1 Luteococcus sp.
GTGCCCGTCGGCGAGGGGCATGCGCCGCGCCAGCTCGGCTGGGGGGCAGCCCTGGTGCGGACCCTGGTCCTCGTCTTCTCCGCCACCTTCTTCCCGGTGCAGGTGGTCAGCTTCCTGATGCCGCTGGGCACCCGCCTGCGCCAGACCCTGCACGACATGGCCTCCCGCACCCAGGTGGTCCGCGCCCGGTGAACCCCGTCCCCGGGTGGTACACCGATCCCACCGGCGCGGCAGAGCTGCGCTGGTGGGACGGCGCGACGTGGACGCATGAGGTGAACGCCGTGGCGTCCACTCCGCCCATCGCCGACGAGCACGTGCAGCTGGCCAGCTGGTGGGCCCGGGTACGGGCCTACCTGCTCGACGCCTTCCCGCTGTGGCTCGCCTCCCTGATGCTCTTCGACCACTGGCACCAGCCCCTGGTCAACGAGATCGTCGGCATCATGCGCGTGTCCATCCTCACCGGCGGGGGGCGTTTCCCGCCGCTGGAGATGTGGCTCAGCTATGGCCTGCTGCCGGTGTGGATCCAGGCGGCGATCCCCGGGATCCTGCTGCGCGTGGCCTACGACGTGGCCTGCCTTTCGACCATGGGCGCCACCTTCGGGCATCGCAGCGCCGGCCTGCGGGTGGCCGAACAGGGACGCTGGCGCGAGCCCGGCTGGACCTCGAAGACCGCCCTGCCCTGGCACCGTGCACTGCGGCGCAGCATCGTGCAGCGCGTCCTCGGCATCACCGGCATCGGCTTCCTGGCCTGCGTGCTGTGGCCGCTGGCCGATCCGGGCCGGCGCAGCCTCGCCGACCTCGCCGGCGGCACCCAGGTGGTCGACATCGGAGACGTCAGCGGCACCCCGATCGTCTTCGGGCGATGACCACTCCACGCCAGTCCCGTATGTCCTGGGCCTGCGGCGTCCTGCTCGTCGCCACCGTCGTCCAGTTGCTGGTCGCCGTGCTGGTCCCCGAACTGCCGCAGTTCAGCGGAAAGGCATTCACCGCGAGGCTGGTGGCCTATCCCGTGCTCATGCTGGCCCTTCCCGTGGCGCTGCGGCTCACCCACCGGCTGGACACCCGCGGGTGGACTGCCGGCGCCCTGGTGATGGCACCCTTCCTGGTGGACGTCACGGGCAACACCCTCGACCTCTACGACCGGCTCGTGTGGTGGGACGACTGGTGCCACTTCTTGAACTGGGCGTTGCTGATGTCGGGCCTGGGCCTCCTGCTGGACGCTGACGGGCGGGCTCCGCGCCTGGTGCGGGCACTGGCCATCGCCGGGCTGGGGTCGATGATCGCCATCGTCTGGGAACTGGGGGAGTGGTTCACCTTCATTCGCTTCGGTACGGAGCTTGCGGACGCCTACACCGACACCCTGGGCGACCTGTGTCTGGGCAGCCTTGGTGGGATCGTCGGGGCCGGCTACGCGCTGCGCAGCACCCGCCACTCATAGTTGCCGGTGTCGCGGGCCAACTCCATCAGCGTCAGCGTGGGACGGGCCTCGACGGCATCGGGAAGCGCCGCGGCCACCCCGGCCAAGCACTCCCGCAGCTGCTCGGCCGGCACCGCCCCGGCCATGTAGGCCAGCGAGCTGTGCGGCCACAGCCGGCGCCACTGCCGCGGGCCCAGCACCTCGTCGACCACCTCGCGCTGCATCCGGGCCAGCTCGGGCAGCCAGTCGTCGATCCGGGCGGTCAGCATCACCGACTCGTGCGCGACGAGGAGCTGGTCATAGCTGATGCGCTCGTGCGAGAACTCCTCCCACCGGGAGAAGACGCCCTCCTCGATCTGCGCCAGCGCCTCGGAGGAGACCTCACCGACGCGGCCAAAACCGCTCATCGTCAGGTGCAGCCACTCCACCGGCACCAGCCGCGCCGGGGGCAATGCGCCCAAGGCCTCGTGCACCCGGCGCGCGGCCGCGGCCAGCTCCGGGTTGCCGTCCAGCGTCAGGTGGAAGGTGAGGCGGCGCTCCCCGTCCTGCCAGGGGTTGAGCTCGAAGTGGTCGCGTGTGCTGTGTATCTCGGCGACGGCGAGTCTCATCGGCTTCCTCCTGCGGGTCGGGCTGGGCAGAACCTCAGCCTAGGGCCGGTAGTCTTGTGCGGACCCTTGCACTGCCGACGGACTGGACGCACTGATGGCCCTGAACGACCCGCTGCTCGCCGAACTGGCCGAGCACTTCGGAATCGCAACTGAATTCTGGGACTGGAAAGGTCGCCAGACCCAGGTCAGTGACGAGACCGTCGTCACCGTCCTCGCCAGCCTGGAGATCGATGCCTCCACCCCCGAGAAGGCGGCCGCCGCCGTCGAAGAACTGCGCCTTCGTCCGTGGCGACGTGCCCTGCCGCCGTGCGTCGTGCAGGAGCAGGGCCAGCCGGTCTGGGTGAACGTGCACGTTGCCTCCGGCGCCGACGCCCACCTCTACATCCGGCTGGAGAACGGCGAGACCCGCGACGCCACCCAGGCCACCAATGACAATCCCGACCGCGAGGTGGACGGCGTCTGGACCGGTGAGGCCACCTTCCAGCTGCCCGCCGACCTGCCGCTGGGCTACCACCGCATGGTGCTGCGCAGCCAGGAGGTCGACGTCGAGTCCACCCTGGTGATCACCCCCAGCTTCCTCGGCCTGCCGCGCAGCATGAACGACCGCCGCGTCTGGGGCTATGCCACCCAGCTCTACAGCTTGCGCTCGCAGGGCTCCTGGGGTGTTGGCGACCTCACCGACCTGGCCGACCTGTCGGTGTGGTCGGCCACCCAGCAGTTCGCCGGCTACGTGCTGGTCAACCCGCTGCACGCCGCCCAGCCGCAGCCGCCGCTCGAGCCCTCGCCCTACCTGCCGACCAGCCGCATGTACGTCAACCCGCTCTACATCCGGCCCGAGGCGATCGACGAGTACGCGACCCTCTCGCAGGCCGACCGGGAGGCCGTCGAGGAGCTGCGCCAAGAGCTCCTCGAGGAGCTCGACGGCGTCGACGAGGTGCGTCGCAACGAGTCCTGGCAGGCCAAGGTCAAGGCGCTGGAGATCATCTTCGCCGCCGGCCGCCGCCCCGCCCGCGAGATGGCCTTCAACGACTTCATCCGCCGCGAGGGGCGCCAGCTGCGCGACTTCGCCACCTGGTGCGCGCTGTTCGAGGAGCACGGCCACGACTGGCGCCAGTGGCCGGTCGAGCTGCAGCGACCCACCTCGCCGCAGGTTGCCGAGTTCCACCGCGTGAACGTCGAGCGGATCCGCTTCTACAAGTGGCTGCAGTGGATCGCCGAGACCCAGATGTCGGCCACCCAGCAGGTCGCGCGCGACGCCGGCATGCCGGTGGGCATCGTGAGCGACCTGGCCGTCGGTGTGAACGCCTCGGGCGCCGAGACGTGGATGCTGTCCGACGTCTTCGCCCAGGGCTGCACCGTCGGTGCACCGCCGGATGCCTACAGCCAGCTGGGCCAGGACTGGGGGCAGCCGCCGTGGCGCCCCGACCGGCTCGCCGACCTGGGCTATGCGCCCTTCCGCCAGATGGTGCAGGGGGTGCTGCGCCATGCCGGCGGGCTGCGCGTGGACCACATCATCGGGCTCTTCCGGCTGTGGTGGGTGCCGGCCGGCAAGACCGCCAAGGAGGGCACCTACGTCCGCTACGACCACGACGCCATGATCGGCATCCTGGCGCTGGAGGCCCACCGGGCGCAGGCGCTGGTGGTGGGCGAGGACCTGGGAACCGTCCAGCCGTGGGTGCGCGAGTACCTGAGCCGCCGCGGCATCCTGGGCACCTCAGTGATGTGGTTCGAGCAGGACGAGCAGGGACCCACCCCGCCCGAGCGCTGGCGGGAGTACGCGATGAGTTCGGTCACCACCCACGACCTGCCTCCCACCACTGGATACCTGGCCGGGGACCACATCCGCCTGCGCGACAGGCTCGGCATGCTCACCGAGAGCCTGGAGGACGAGCTGGAGCACGGTCGTGCCGAGCAGCAGTCGATGATCGAGGCATTGGTGGCCCACGGTGCGCTGTCCCAGGAGGGCTACGAGAGCCGCGACGTGGAGCAGATCGTGCTCGCCATGCACCGCATGCTCACCTGGACACCGTCCAAGGTGCTCAACGCGGCCCTGGTGGACGCGGTGGGGGATCGTCGTACCCAGAACCAGCCCGGCACCATCGACGAGTACCCCAACTGGCGGGTGCCGCTGACCGGCCCG
>NZ_JBHWOO010000227.1:0-5911 GCF_043424415.1 Luteococcus sp.
GGGGTCCGGGATGCTCAGATGAACTCGCCCAGCGCCTTGAGCAGCGCACCCTTGGTCTTGGCGCCCTGCAGCACCTTCACCACCTGGCCGCCCTGCCAGACCTGGAGGGTCGGCAGAGAGAGGATGCCCTGTTCGGTGGGCACACGGGTATTGGCATTGGTGTCCATCGTGACGAAGTCCATCCGGTCACCGACCTCATTGGCCAGCTCGGCCACGATCGGCGACAGCTGCTTGCACGGCGAGCACCAGTCGGCCCAGTAGTCCACCAGGACCGGCTTGCTGTTCTTGACGACCTCGGCATCGAAGCTCTGGTCGGTGACTTCCTTGACTGCGCCCATGGGCATCTCCTTCAGGTGGTCATTCCCACGACGGGCCCTTGGTGCCAGCCGGGGATCGGTGGGGTCAGGCCTGGACGTTCTCGTCGGCCAGGTCGGCCAGGAAACGCTCGGCGTCCAGGGCGGCCTTGCAGCCGGAGCCGGCCGCGGTGACGGCCTGGCGGTAGGTGTGGTCGACCAGGTCTCCGCAGGCGAAGACGCCCGACAGGTTGGTCCTGGTGCCATTGGGCTCCACCAGGACGTAGCCGGCCGCGTCGAGCTCGACCTGGTCGACCATCAGCTCCGAGCGGGGGTCGTGGCCGATGGCGACGAACAGGCCGTTGACGGGCAGTTCCTTGGTCTCGCCGGTCACGTTGTTCTTCAACGTGACCGTCTCCAGCGCCTTGTCGCCGCCCATCGAGACGACCTCGGAATTCCACTCGATGGTGATCTTCGGGTCATTCATCGCGCGGGCGGCCATGATCTTGCTGGCGCGCAGCTCGTCGCGGCGCACCACCATCGTCACGCTCGATCCAAAGCGGCTCAGGAAGGTGGCCTCCTCGACGGCGGAGTCGCCGCCGCCGACGACCACGATCGGCTTGTCCTTGAAGAAGAAGCCGTCGCAGGTGGCGCACCAGCTGACGCCGCGGCCGGAGAACTTGTCCTCGTCCTCGAGTCCCAGGCGGCGGTAGCCGGAACCGGTGGCCAGGATGACGGCCCTGGCGCGGTAGGTGCGGCCCTCGGAGTCCTTGACGACCTTGATCGGGCCGGTGAGGTCCAGCTCGACGGCGTCATCGGTGACCAGCTCGGCGCCGAAACGCTCGGCCTGGGCCCGCATGTTGTTCATCAGCTCGGGGCCCATCACGCCCTCGGTGTAACCGGGGTAGTTCTCCACCTCGGTGGTGTTCATCAGGGCACCCCCGGCGGAAAAGGCGCCCTCGATGACCAGGGGCTTGAGGTCGGCGCGCGCGGTGTAGATGGCGGCGGTGTACCCGGCAGGACCGGACCCGACGATGACCACGTCGCGCACCTCGCCGTCGCCCTCCTGGGTGGTGGTGGGCGTCGCCTCGGGGGTGGTGTCATCCAGCGTGATGTCACCCAGTGTGATCATGCTCATGTCGTCCTCTCGCGTGATGCGGCATGCCGCCCACGATCCTAGTCAGGAGCCGGCCAACGGTGGCGGCCGCAGCCGGTGCTACTCGAGCAGTGCAACCTCCGGGCCGGGCAGGCTATTCCCCAGCAGCGAACACGGCCGCCAGGATCCGGGTCGCTGGCTGCAGCGGGCCCTCGGGTGGGGCAGCATGGGAGCTCCCACCGCAAGGAGCCCCATGTCCAAGCACGACGATTCCAAGACCAAGGATTCTGGGAACAAGGATTCCCGCCACGACCGCCTCGGGGCCGACACCTCGTCGGCCGGCGGTCGGCGTCCTCACGTGTTGTTCGTGTGCCAGTCCAATGGTGGCAAGAGCCAGATCGCTGCCGCACTGCTGCGCTGGCGGGCAGGTGAGCGCGTCGAGGTGACCAGTGCGGGCACCCGACCCGCCGACGGACTCGACGAGCGGGCGCGGCGCTCGGTGGAGGCCATCGGGGCGAGCTTCGACGGCGAGGAGCCAAGGAAACTCACCAAGCAGATGCTGCGCCAGGCCGACCGTGTGGTGGTGCTGGGCAGCAATGCGGTGGTCGAGCCAGTCTCGGACATGACCGCCCCCATCGAACGATGGGTGCTCGACGAGCCCTCCGAGCGCGGCATCCAGGGCTCCGACCGGATGGACCTGGTGCGCGACGAGATCGACGCCCACGTCGCCCAGCTGCTGGCCGAGGTCGACGGCAAGCACTGACTCGTTCGAGTCTGCCAATCCTGGGGTCCGGTCGATCCCGGGTTTGGCCGATCCCGGGTCTGGCCGCGGCGAGAACCATGTGACTGGCCACCTCGTCCGGTGTGGCAGCTCGGGATTCGCCAGTGCCCCCACGGCTGTCAGGTCACCGGCCGAGGACACCGGGTGTTCGCACCGTTGCACGTGAAAGGCCGGCGGCTCCTGCCCGTCTGCGCCCAGGGCAACGGCTCAGGACCGCTCCACCAGCGCCCTGGCCGTGGCCTCGTCCAGCACGACGTCGGTGGCCACCCCGGCCCGCAGCGCCCCGCGCAACGGCGCCACCTTGGCGGTCCCGGCGACGATGCAGATGCGTCGCGGGATGCGTCGCAATTGGTTCGGGGGGATCCCGGAGGCGCGGGCATTGAGCGGGATGTCGGCCCAGGTGCCGTCCTCGCGCAGGAAGACCGTGTTGACATCGCCGACCACCTGGTGCTCGTCCAGTTGCTGCATGTCGTCGGAGTCCAGGTAGCCGTTGGCGTAGACGTGCGAGGGCAGCTCCGCGGCCAGGCCGCCGACCCCGAACAGGGCCAGGCCAATCTGCTGGTGGAGGGCCAGCACCCGACGCACGCTGCGCTCGCGCCACATCGCCTGTTTGGTCTCGGCATGGTCGAAGAAGGCCGGGACGGGGAAGGGCACCACCTGTGAGCCGAAGGCCTTGGCGAAGCACTGGTTGATGGCCTCCACGTGGGGCATGCCGGAACCCGTGGCGCTCGCCGCACCATTCATCTGCACCACCGTGGTGTCCTGCACCAGCCGCGGGTGCAGGTGCTGCACGACGCTGGCCAGGGTGGTGCCCCACGCGGTGCCCACCACCATGTCGTCGGTGATCGCCTCGCTGACCAGTTGCCCCGCCGCGCGGGCCACGCGATCAAGCCGGTGGACGTCGGAGGAGCCGTCCCGCACCGGAACGACGTGCGCCCGCACGCCGAAGCGTCGTCCCAACTGGTCGGCCAAGGAACTGCGCGGCCCGGCGGGGTCCGTGAGCGTGATCTGCACCACCCCCGTCTCCCGCGCCTGCTTGAGCAGCCGCGAGACGGTACTGCGCGAGATCCTCAACTGCCGCGCGATGGCGTCCATGGTCTCGCCCTGCACGTAGTACAGCGAGGCGGCCAGGAAGACCTCATCCGCGCGCTCGTTCATGTGTCCAGAGTATTGCTGAACATTGGTGCAGTGAACTTCATCATCGGTGCACGGTGTGGTGGAATGTCATCGCACCGGGCCACACCCCCGCACCGGAACACGTGGACGACACGGATGTCGCCCACGCAACACCTGAACCGCATCGTCGGACGGACACATCGAGGTGTCCGCCCAAGAAAGGCACCACCATGGTTCTCCTGGAAGCGTCCACAGTGTCGCTGCCGGTCATCTTCGGATCCGAGTTCATCGGAACCGCCATCCTCATCCTGCTGGGCGTCGGCGTCGTGGCCAACAACCTGCTCGGCAGGAGCAAGGGCTTCGGAGGCGGTGTCCTGCACATCAACTTCGGCTGGGGCTTGGCGGTCTTCATGGGCGTCTACGCCGCCTACAAGACCGGCGGACACCTCAACCCCGCCGTCACCCTCGGCGTCGCCGCGGCCGGCAAGGCCGAACTTGCCCCCGGCGTGCCCACCAACGCCACCAACATCGCCGTCTACCTCGTCGCCCAGATGCTGGGCGCCATGGTCGGTGCGGGCCTGGCCTGGGCTGCCTACAAGCAGCACTACGACGATCCCGGCGCCGAGCCCGCAGCCAAGCTGGGCACCTTTGCCACCGGACCCGAGATCCGCAACCCCTTCTGGAACTGCCTCACCGAGGCCATCGCCACCTTCGTGCTGATCTTCTGGGTGCTCACCTCCGGCTACACCCAGGGCGTCACCGTCGGACCGCTGGCCGTCGCGCTCGTGATCGTCGGCATCGGCGCCTCCCTGGGCGGCCCGACCGGTTATGCCATCAACCCGGTGCGCGACCTCGGACCGCGCATCATGCACGCCGTCCTGCCGATCAAGGGCAAGGGCGGATCGGACTGGGGCTACGCCTGGGTGCCGGTCGTCGGGCCCCTGGTCGGGGCCATGGTGGCAGCCGGTGTCTACCGGATCTTCTGGAGCTGACCCCACCCACCGCACCACCCCGTTGACTCCGCAGTACCCAAGGAAGGGAACAAGGACATGAGCAAGGACTACATCCTGGCGATCGACCAGGGCACCACCAGCAGCCGCGCGATCATCTTCGACCATGCCGGCGACATCGTCTCGGTCGGCCAGGAGGAGCACGAGCAGATCTTCCCGCGCGCCGGGTGGGTCGAGCACGACCCCGAGGAGATCTGGACCAATGTGCGCGAGGTCGTCGCCAGCGCCCTGAGCAAGGCCAGCATGAACCGCCACCGCATCGCCGCGGTCGGCATCACCAACCAGCGCGAGACCACCGTGGTGTGGAACAAGGAGACCGGCAAGCCGGTCCACAATGCCATCGTCTGGCAGGACACCCGCACCCAGAAGATCTGCAAGGAGCTCGCCCAGGGCGACGACGACCGCTACAAGGACCGCGTCGGCCTGCCGCTGGCCACCTACTTCTGCGGCCCCAAGGTGAAGTGGATCCTCGACAACGTCGACGGAGCCCGCGAGGATGCCGAAGCCGGCAAGCTGCTGATGGGCACCATGGACAGTTGGGTGCTGTGGAACATGACCGGCGGCATCGACGGCGGCGTCCACGTCACCGACGTCACCAATGCCTCTCGCACCATGCTGATGGACCTCAAGAGCCTCAGCTGGGACGAGGAGATCGCCGCCGAGATGACGATCCCGATGAGCATGCTGCCCGAGATCAGGAGCTCCGCCGAGGTATACGGCTTCGGACGCAAGGAGGGGATGCTGATGGACATCCCCATCGCCGGCATCCTCGGCGACCAGCAGGCCGCCACCTTCGGCCAGGCCTGCTTCGAGAAGGGCATGGCCAAGAACACCTACGGCACCGGCTGCTTCATGCTGATGAACACCGGCGAGGAGCCGGTGCCCAGCAAGAATGGCCTGCTCACCACCGTGGCCTACAAGATCGGTGACCAGAAGCCGGTCTACGCCCTCGAGGGCTCCATCGCCGTGGCCGGATCGCTGGTGCAGTGGCTGCGCGACAACCTCAAGATGTTCGACTCGGCCCCCGAGATCGAGAAGCTGGCGGCCAGCGTCGACGACAATGGCGGCGCCTACTTCGTGCCCGCCTTCAGCGGACTCTTCGCCCCCTACTGGCGCTCCGATGCCCGTGGCGCGCTGGTGGGCCTGACCCGTTACGTCAACCGCGGCCACATCGCGCGCGCCGTGCTCGAGTCCACCGCCTACCAGACACGCGAGGTCCTGGAGGCCATGGAGGCCGATTCCGGCGTGAAGCTGGCCGAGCTCAGGGTGGACGGCGGCATGACCGCCAACGAGACCCTGATGCAGTTCCAGGCCGACCAGGTGGGAGTGTCCGTCGTGCGGCCGAAGGTGGCCGAGACCACCGCGCTGGGCGCCGCCTACGCCGCCGGCATCGCCACCGGCTTCTGGGAGGGCGAGCAGGACGTCATCGACAACTGGAGCGAGGACAAGCGCTGGGAGCCGGGCTGCGAGCAGGACGAGCGCGAGCGCCTCTTCCGCAACTGGAAGAAGGCCGTCACCCGCACCTTCGACTGGGTGGACGACGACGTCAAGGAGTGAGTGCAGGGCTGCCCGAACCGGGCTGCACGGACGGTGCCGCGGGATTCCCGCGGCACCG